>JAJTBQ010000073.1 GCA_021286835.1 Thiomonas sp. | reverse complement strand
TCGGTGCTCAAGATCGAGCTGTATGCCTGGCACAAGTGGTTCGGCATCACGGTGTTGCTGCTGGTGCTGCTGCGCCTGCTGTGGCGGGCCACGCATCGGCCGCCGCCGCTGCCGGTCAGCGTGCCGCGCTGGCAACAGGGCGTGGCCGATTGGATGCACGGCGTGCTGTATGCGCTCATTCTGTTCATCCCGATCACCGGCTGGGCGCTGAGTTCGGCGGCCGGCGTGCCCGTGGTGTGGTGGGGGGTGTGGAAGCTGCCCAGTCTGCTCCCGGCCAGCCCGCCGCTGGCTCACCTTCTGGCGCTGGTGCATGCCACGCTCAACTACACCCTGGCCGGGCTGGTGGGGCTGCATGCGGTTGCCGCGCTCAAACACCAGTTCATCGACCGCGACGGCGTGCTCTCACGCATGTTGCCCAAACTCGGAAAGTGAGGAGGTCACCATGTTGCATCGTCATTTGGCCCCGTGCCTCGCTCTGGCGCTCGCTGCCGCGGGCAGCGCACCGGCCTGGGCCCAGCCCGTGGCCTATACCCACGCCTTGCCCGCGTCCAGCGTGACGTTCAGCGCCACGCAGATGGGCGTGCCGATGAAAGGGCGCTTCAAAGCGGTGAGCGCGCAGGTCGACTTCATGCCGGGCGACCTCGCCGGGTCGCATGTGGCGGTGGCGGTGCAGGCCGCCAGCATCGATGCAGGCAGCGCCCAGACCAACGCCTTGCTCACCGGGGCCGACTGGCTGGCGGCCCAGGCCGACCCGCAGGCGCGCTTTGTCTCAAGCAGCTTCGCGCCCGACGGGCCCGGGCGCTACTGGCTCAGTGGCACATTCAGCGCCAAAGGCCACAGTCAGCCGCTGCGAGTGCTGGTGAGCACCCATCCCGACGGCAAGAACCTGGTGATGGATGCGCACTTCGATCTCGATCGCACCGCGTTCGGCCTCGGCACGGGCTCGTGGTCGGACACCAGTGTGGTGGCCGCGGCCATTCCGGTGCAGGTTCATCTCGTTGTCTCCCCCCAATAACGATGTCTTCTCCCAGCACACCTCCTCGAAAGGGTTTTGTCATGATGCACGCTTCCTCCCGCAAGTCGGCCGTCTCCGCACTCCTCGCCAGTCTCGCCATGGCTCTGGGCACAGCGCCCGTCTGGGCAGCCGAATCGACCGCGCCGCAGGCCTATGCCCACAAGCAGGCCGATCCGGCGGGCAGCTACCAGGTCGACCCCGACCATTCCGGCGTGCAGTTCACCATCGGCCATGCAGGGGTCGGCCGCTTCACCGGCGTGTTCAGGCAGGTGACCGGCACCTATACCTTCGACCCCGCCCATCCCGAGAAAGACAAGGCCGACATCGTCATTCCCGCCAAGAGCCTGGACACCTTTCTGCCGCAACGCGACACCGACCTGCTGGCCGCGCCCTTCTTCGACGCCGCGGCGCATCCCGACATCCACTTCGTCAGCTCCCGCTATGTGCCGAAGGACAAGACCCATGGCAAGCTGTACGGCAATCTCACCCTGCGGGGCGTGACCCATCCCGTGACCTTCGACGTGAAGCTGATCGGCGCGGGCGACGTGCCCTATCTGCCCAAGCCCTGGGGCGGCTATCTCAGCGGTTTCGTCGCCACCGCCACGATCAATCGCATGGACTTCGGCATGACCGCCTTCGGCGCCGGCCTGGGTCACGATGTGGCCGTGCGCGTGGAAGTCGAAGGCGTGCGCACCCCGTCCTGAACGCGATAACCCCCGCCATGACCGCCTCGCCGCTGCCCACGCTGTTCGTCTCCCACGGCTCGCCCATGCTGCCGCTGGAGCCGGGCACGGCCGGGCCCATGCTGCAGGCGCTCGGCCGGGATCTGCCACGGCCCGAGATCATCCTCGCCTTCTCGCCGCACTGGATGGCGCGCGAGCCGACGGTGGGCACCAGCGCCCGGCCCGAGACCGTGCACGACTTCGGCGGCTTCGACCGCGCGCTCTACGCCCTGCAATACCCCGCGCCCGGCGCGCCGCAGTGGGCGCCTCGGGTGGAGCGCCCGCTGCGGCAAGCCGGCTGGCAGGTGCACGAAGACCCGCATCGCGGGCTCGATCACGGCATCTGGTCGCCCTTGCGGCTGATGTATCCCGAGGCCGACGTTCCCGTCGTGCCGCTGGCCATGCCCTGGCCGCTCGACGCCGCCGGCGCCTACCGGCTGGGCGCCGCGCTGGCCCCTCTGACCGAACAGGGGGCGCTGCTGCTGGGCACGGGCAGCCTCACGCACAACCTGCGCGAGTTTGACCCGGCCGCCCCCACCGACGAAGCGCCAGCGCCCTATGTGCAGGCTTTCGTCGACTGGGTTCGCGGCATGATCGACCGTGGCGACACCGAGGCGCTGCTCGACTATCGCCGCAGAGCGCCGCACGCTGCACGTGCCCATCCGACCGACGAGCATCTCCTGCCCCTGTTCTGGGCGCTGGGAGCCGCCGGTGCGGGCGCCCGCCCGCGGCATCATGTCGGCGGCGTTCATTACGGCAGCCTGAGCATGGATGCCTGGACGTTCCATCCGGGCTGACTGTCCCAGCGCGGCATCGCTTGCCGCGAACCCGCTCCACGACTACGCTGCGGCCTTCGCGGAACTCTCGATGGAACAGTCCTGATGCTGGATTTACTGCTGCGCAACTGCACGCTGCCCGACGGCCGAAGCGGGGTGGACCTCGGGGTGGAGGACGGTCGCATCGTCGCCCTTCAGCCGGGGCTGCAGGCTCAGGCCGGGCAGGAGATCGATGGCGCGGGACAGTTGCTGAGTCCGGCCTTCGTCGACGCCCACTTCCACATGGATTCGACCCTGTCGTACGGCCTGCCGCGGGTCAACCAGAGCGGCACCCTACTCGAAGGCATCGCGCTGTGGGGCGAGCTCAAGCCGAGCCTCACGCAAGAGGCTCTGGTCGAACGCGCCCTGGCCTACTGCGACTGGGCGGTAGCCAAGGGGCTGCTGGCCATCCGCTCGCATGTGGACGTGTGTGACGACCGGCTGCTCGCCGTCGAAGCACTGCTGCACGTACGCGAGCGGGTCAAGCCCTATCTCGACCTGCAACTCGTCGCCTTTCCGCAGGACGGGCTGCTGCGCTCGGCCCATGCGTTGCGCAATCTGCAACGCGCGCTCGACCTTGGGGTGGATGTGGTGGGCGGCATTCCGCATTTCGAACGCACCATGGAGCAGGGCGCCGAGAGCGTGAGGCTGCTGTGCGAGCTGGCCGCCGAGCGCGGGCTGCGGGTGGACATGCATTGCGACGAGTCCGACGACCCGCTCAGCCGCCACATCGAAACCCTGGCCTTGCACACCCACCGTCTCGGCCTGCAGGGCCGGGTGGCAGGTTCGCATCTCACCTCCATGCACAGCATGGACAACTATTACGTCAGCAAGCTCATGCCGCTGATGGCCGAGAGCGGCGTGGCGGCCATTGCCAATCCCCTCATCAACATCACCCTGCAGGGACGGCACGACAGCTATCCCAAGCGCCGCGGCATGACCCGCGTGCCCGAGCTGCTTGCAGCAGGGGTGCCGGTGGCCTTCGGTCAGGACTGCGTGATGGACCCCTGGTACTTTGGTGGCAGCGGCGACATGCTCGAAGTGGCGCACATGGGCCTGCATGTGGCGCAGATGACCGGACAGGCGGCGATGCGGCAATGCTTCGACGCCGTGACCACCACGCCGGCGCGCATCCTCGGGCTCGAAGACTATGGCCTGGATGTGGGCTGCCGCGCCGATCTGGTGCTGCTGCAGGCCGGCGATCCGCCCGAGGCCATTCGCCTGCGCGCCACGCGCCTGCTGGTCATCCGTGGCGGCAAGATCGTCGCCGCAACCCCCGCGGCCAACGCCAGGCTCTATCTGCCGGGACGTCCGGCGGCGGTGGACTGGCGCCGGGCGTAGGCCGCTCTCAGAACGCCGCGATGCCGGTGATCGCCCGGCCGAGGATGAGGGCATGGATGTCGTGCGTGCCCTCGTAGGTGTTCACCACTTCGAGATTCACCAGATGGCGGGCCACGCCGAACTCGTCTGAGATGCCGTTGCCGCCGAGCATGTCGCGCGCGGCGCGGACGATGTCCAGCGCCTTGCCGCAGTTGTTGCGCTTGAGCAGCGAGGTGACTTCGGGTGCCGCCGAGCCTTCGTCCTTCATGCGCCCCAGCCGCAACGCGCCTTGCAGGCCCAGGCTGATCTCGGTGGCCATGTCGGCCAGTTTTTTCTGGATGAGCTGATTGGACGCCAGCGGCCGGCCGAACTGCTGCCGGTCGAGCACGTACTGCCGTGCCCGGATGTAGCAGTCTTCGGCCGCGCCCATCGCGCCCCAGGCGATGCCGTAGCGCGCGCTGTTCAGGCAGGTGAAGGGGCCTTTGAGTCCGCGCACCTCGGGGAAGGCGTTTTCCTCGGGACAGAACACACCGTCCATCACGATCTCGCCGGTGATCGAGGTGCGCAGGCCGACCTTGCCGTGGATGGCCGGAGCGCTCAGGCCCTTGCTGCCCTTGTCGAGCACGAAGCCGCGAATCTCGCCCGCGTCGTCCTTGGCCCAGACCACGAACACATCGGCGATCGGGCTGTTGCTGATCCACATCTTGTTGCCGGTGAGCGCATACCCGCCGGGCACGGCACGGGCGCGCGTGCTCATGCCGCCGGGGTCGGAGCCGTGATCGGGCTCGGTCAGCCCGAAACAGCCGATCCATTCGCCGCGGGCCAGCCGCGGCAGATATTTCTGCTTCATCGCCTCGGTGCCGAAGGTGAAGATCGGCAGCATGACCAGCGAACTCTGCACGCTCATCATCGAGCGGTAGCCCGAATCGACCCGCTCGACCTCACGGGCGATCAGGCCGTAGCTGACCTGGTTCAGCCCGGCGCCGCCGTAGGCCTCGGGAATCGTCGCGCCGAGCAGACCGAGCGCGCCCATCTCGCCGAAGATCGACGGATCAGTCGTTTCGTGCCGGAACGCGCTCAACACACGCGGCACGAGCTGGTCCTGGCAATACGCCTGCGCGGCGTCGCGCACCGCACGTTCGTCGGCACCGAGCTGAGCGTCGAGCTGAAGCGGATCGTCCCATTGAAACGCGGGCCTGTGAGTCGCCATGTGAAACACTCCGTGGGGCAGATGGGGACGATCATCGTATTCCCTCTGGTACAAACCCCGCGCAGCACGTCCCGTCCTTTTGTCCCATCCCCCTTGTCCGAGCTGATCCATGGCGCCCTGGCATTCACGGTTGCACTTGCAGTTCTCCTCCGAAGCCGAGCGAACGGTGCTGCGTCACCGGCACGAGGGCGGCCTGCGCGCGCTGGCCAGCCACTATCCCGAAGCGCCCGGCATCTGCCATCAGGTGCTCGTGCATCCGCCGGGCGGGCTGGTGGGGGGCGACATTCTGGACATCGATCTGTCGGTGCAAGCGGGCGCGCACGCCCTGGTCACCACGCCGGGGGCAGGGCGCTTCTACCGCAGCACCGGCGCGCCTGCGCGGCAAACCCTGGAGGCCCGGCTGGCCTCCGGAGCCCGGCTGGAATGGCTGCCGCTAGAGACGCTGGCCTACGACGAATGCCTGGGCGAGAACCGCAGCCGCTTTCACCTCGCGCCGGGCGCCGAGCTGATCGCCTGGGATCTGCTGGCGCTGGGCCTGCCCGCGGGCGACGCCGCCTTCCGCGCCGGACGTTTCACCCAGCACGTCGAACTGCCCGGCATCTGGCTGGAGCGCGGCTGCATCGCGGGGGACGATGAGGTGCTGCTCCATGCGTCTGGCGGCTTGCGCGGCCATACCGCGCTGGCGACGCTGTTGTTTGCCGCAGGCAGCCCGCTGGTCGCGCAACGCCGCGACGCCCTGATCGAGACCGCCAGGCAGGCGGCCGATGCGGCGGCGGTGGATGAGGTGTTGTGGGGGGCGACGGCGCCACATGCGCAGATCATCGTCCTGCGGGTGCTGGGGCATCGCATCGAGCCGGTGGCCGCGCTGTGCCGTGCGGTCTGGGCCGCATGGCGGCAGGTCGGCTGGGGTCTGGACGTTTGCGTGCCGCGCGTCTGGTCGACGTGAGTGGGCGGCCCGGGGCCTGCTGCTGCGGTTCAGGTGGGCTCGCTGCGTTCGCTGAACTGCCACCACTGAGCGCGCGTCGTCTTGCGCTGCTTGCTCTGGTACATCGCCGCGTCGGCCTGGCGCAGCAGCATGTCCGGCGTCTCGCCATGATCGGGAAAGCATGCCACCCCCATGGTCATGCCCACGCGCGCTGGCGCATGGGTTCCGGTGACGGCGAAGGGCGCCTCCACGGCACGGTGGATGCGCATGGCCACGGCCTCGATCTGCGCCTGCCGCACCTCCGCATCGAGGTCTTCGATCAGAATGACGAACTCGTCGCCTCCCAGCCTCGCAATCGATTCGGAGGCGCGCAACTCCTGGCGCCAGCGCTGCGCCAGCTGCTGCAGCAGTGCGTCGCCGGCCGCATGACCGTGGCGGTCATTGACCTGTTTGAAGTCGTCGAGGTCGATATAGCCCACGGCCACGACGCTCCCGGCACGCTGCGACCGCGCCAGCGCACGCTCCAGATCGAGGCGCAGGCCCACCCGGTTGGGCAGTCCGGTCAGATGATCCACACGCGCCTGATTGGCCGCCTGCGCGCGCAGCAGCGTGAGTTCGCGGAACATCTTCTGCATCTGCCAGGAGGCCGAAAACAGATAGATCGCATAGAACGCCGACAGCACGCCGGCCATCTGGAGCAAGGGCAGGTCCGCCAGCACCAGGCGCGCGATGACCGGCACGGCGAACGGCAGGATGAACAACATGGCCGAGGCCGTGTCCATGGCCAGCGTTGCCATGCCAGCTCCGGCCACGGCTGACAGCACCAGCGTGGCAAACCATTGCGCCGGTGCGGCCGCCGGGTAGAGCCAGAGAGGAATCGGCGCCCACACCGCCCCGGCCGCGAACACGCTCAGCCGCAGCCGAAACAGCCAGCGCTGCGGGGCTCGCTCCAGCACGCCCTTTTGGCTGGCCCGATGCGAAACGGCCAGCCGCAGCAGGTGAACGCCCAGGACGACCATCACCCAGGCCCAGAGCGCCTCGGGCGATTGGTGGGCCTGCAGCACCGAGGCCATGCCCACCGCCGCCGTTATGGCGCCGAGAAACACCAACGGCGCGCGGTCGAGCAGAAGTCTGGCGCGGTCGATGGTCATGCTGAGATCCACCGCATCCGGCGGTAAAGAGGACGCGGAGTCCTCAGGCCGTAAGGACTGGAGTGTGGGGTCCGTCATGCTGAACGCTCAGGGTCTGCGGCGTGGTTGTCTTGATGGAAGGCGAGCGATGGGTGCCGGGCGGCGGTGGCGCCATGGGGCATCGTTGGCGTCATTGTCGTGGCGCCATGGGCGCCTGGGCCGCGTTGCGCCTCGAATGGGGAGGCGGAAGCGTGAAATTTTGAGGATTTTCCGGCGCGGGCAGCGTGGACGCGACGGCTCAGCCGCCGCTGTACGCCAGGCCCGAGGCCACGCCACCGAACAGGTCGCCCACCACCAGCTCCACGTCGGCGAACTCGGCCTGCAGCGCGCGCTGAAACGGGCGCAGTGCGCTCGACCCGCCGGTGAGATAGATCGCATCGATCGCCTCGGTGCTCAGCCCCGCGCTCTGAACGCATTCACGGGCGCAGGCCACGGTGCGCGACAGCAAGTCCGCCAGAAGATCGCGCAGGTCGGCGGGGCTGAGCGTGGTCTGCAGCCCCTTCTCGATGAACGACAGCGCGATGGCCGTGTCCGCATCGTCCTGCGAGCAACGGATCTTGGCCTGCTCGACCTCATGCGCCAGCCGATGCCCGGCACGGTGACGCAGCACCGTCATCAGCCGCTCGTGCAAGCGGGGGTCGGCATAGTCTTCGCGCAGGGCCTGCGCCTGGCTCATCGCACGGGGCAGATAGAGCCACTGGATCAGATGCCAGGTCGAGAGATCGAAGAACACGCGGCTGGGCACCTCGCGCAGTTGAGGCCCAAGGTGGCGGTAGCCCAGCAGGGGCATGGCCCGCTCCAGGCTGAGCTTGTGGTCGAAATCGGTCCCGCCGATGTGCACCCCCGAAGTGGCGAGCACGTCAGCGCTGCGGTCGCGCTGCGCGCTGCGCTGCGGACCCAGCCGCACCACCGTGAAGTCGGATGTGCCGCCGCCCAGATCGACCACCAGCACCAGGCTCTCGCGAGCCAGGCGACGCTCGTAATCGAGCGCCGCCGCAATCGGCTCCAGCTGGAAGGTCACCTGCTCGAACCCCACCGCCAAGGCGGCCTCGTGCAGCGAGCGCTGCGCCTGGGCGTCGCGCTGCGGGTTGTCGTCGACGAAGTGCACTGGCCGGCCCATGACCACTCGCGTGGGGGCGCTGCCCAGGGCCTGCGCCGCGCGCTGGCGCAACTCGGCCAGGAAGGTCGCCACGATGTCCTGAAAGCTGATCTGGCGGTGGTTGACCACGGTCTTCTCCAGCAGCAGGGGGCTGCCCAGCAGACTTTTGAGCGAACGCATCAGGCGTCCTTCGGTCCCGCCGAGGTAGTGCCGCACGGCGTCACGGCCGAAATGCGTGCGATGGTCTTCCGCGTTGAAGAACACGGCCGTGGGCATGGCCAGCGCATCGCCTTCCAGCGGGATCAGGCGCGACAGTCCTTGCGGAGCAGCCCATGAGACTGCCGAATTGGACGTGCCGAAATCAATGCCGAGGGTGCCGTGAGGGGAGGACATCGTGGGAAATCAGTGAGCCGGGATCAGGCG
>JAJTBQ010000072.1 GCA_021286835.1 Thiomonas sp. | reverse complement strand
GGCGCCGGTGTGGGCAAGACCGTGAACATGATGGAGCTCATCAACAACATCGCCAAGCAGCACAGCGGCTTGTCGGTGTTCGCAGGCGTGGGCGAGCGCACCCGGGAAGGCAACGACTTCTATCACGAAATGAAGGACTCCAACGTCCTCGACAAGGTGGGCATGGTGTTCGGTCAGATGAACGAACCCCCGGGCAACCGCCTGCGCGTGGCGCTGACCGGCCTGACCATGGCCGAGCGTTTCCGTGACGAAGGCCGCGACATCCTGTTCTTCGTGGACAACATCTACCGCTACACCCTGGCCGGTACTGAAGTGTCCGCGCTGCTGGGCCGTATGCCGTCAGCGGTGGGCTATCAGCCGACGCTGGCCGATGAAATGGGCAAGCTGCAGGAACGCATCACCTCCACCAAGACCGGCTCCATCACCTCGATCCAGGCCGTGTACGTGCCAGCGGACGACTTGACCGACCCGTCGCCCGCGACCACCTTCAACCACCTGGACGCGACCGTGGTGCTGAGCCGCGACATCGCCTCGCTGGGCATCTATCCGGCCGTGGACCCGCTGGATTCCACCAGTCGCCAGATCGACCCCAACGTCATCGGCGAAGAGCACTACTCCACCACGCGTGCGGTTCAGGGCATTCTGCAGCGTTACAAGGAACTGCGCGACATCATCGCCATTCTCGGCATGGACGAACTGTCGCCGGAAGACAAGCTGGCCGTGGCACGCGCCCGCAAGATCCAGCGCTTCCTGTCGCAGCCCTTCCACGTGGCCGAAGTGTTCACCGGTTCGCCGGGCAAGTATGTGCCGCTGAAGGAAACCATCCGTGGTTTCAAGATGATCGTCAACGGCGAGTGCGATGCCCTGCCCGAACAGGCGTTCTACATGGTCGGCACCATCGACGAAGCCTTCGAAAAGGCCAAGAAGCTCAACTAAGCCAGCGAGCTTGAAGCGATCCAATCCGGCTGACGATCTTGGAACAAGACCGCCAGCCGGAGCCTGAAAACGCATCACGTTCCGGATTGAAGCCATGAACACCATCCATGTCGACGTCGTCAGTGCCGAGGAGTCCATCTTCTCCGGCGAGGCGCGTTTTGTCGCCCTACCGGGCGAATCGGGTGAACTGGGCATTCTGCCTGGCCACACCCCGTTGATCACCCGCATCAAGCCCGGCTCGGTGCGCATCGAGTTGGCGGAGGCCAACGCCGCCGGCAGCAAGGAAGAGTTTGTTTTCGTTGCGGGCGGCATTCTCGAAGTGCAACCCAAGCGCGTCACCGTGCTGGCCGATACGGCCATTCGCGGGAAGGACCTCGACGAGGCCAAGGCCAACGAAGCGCTGAAGGCCGCGCAGGAAGCGCGAGCCCATGCCAAGGAGGCGCAGGATGTTGCGGTGGTCGAGGGCGAACTGGCCATGCTGGCCGCGCAACTCGCAGCCATTCGCCGACTGCGCGGGCGCTCGCACTGAGCTGCTATCGCCAAGTCGTTTCGAGACAGCCCGCAGATGCGGGCTGTTTTGTTTGTCGCGCCGCCCGCCGCTAGCATGAGACCCAGGTGACCCCAGCGGAGTGTGCGGATGAGCAAAAGGCAGGATGCGTGCGAAAAGCGCATGGGCTTTCTTGTGGCAGGATCAGGACATCGGAACCTCGCCCTGGCGCTCACGGTCCTGTCCGGTGCGGTGCTCGGGGGCTGTGCCAGCGCGCCACCGCGCGCGAGCCTGAGTGGAGCACCGGTCAACGCCCAGGCGGGTTGTCACGCATCCGCGCCGAATCTGCGAGCGGCCTACAACCGGACCTACTCCGTTCGGGGCCGCAGCTACACGCCCTTGCAGAGTGCCGACGGCTATGACGAGGTTGGCACGGCGTCCTGGTATGGCTGGGAGTCGGGCACCACCACGTCAATGGACACACGCTTTAATCCACGGGATTTCTCGGCGGCGAGCCGTGTTCTGCCGCTGCCAACCTGCGTCCAGGTGACGAATCTGGACAATGGTCTGAGCGCGCTGGTTCTGGTCAATGACCGCGGGCCCTTCGTCAGCGGCCGTCTGCTGGATTTGTCGATGGGGGCGGCTCAGGCGCTGGGTGTCACCCGGACCGGTACGGCGCGCGTGCGTATCGTGGCGCTACCCGAGGGTGCAAACGCACCGCTGCAGTATGCCCAAGCCCCTTCGGCGGCATCGCCGCCCCAGGCCCATCCTGTGGCAGCCCCATCGCAGACCGATATGCCATCGCAGGCGTCGCCCGCCTCGGCGCCGCAGCAGTTTGCGGCGCAACCCGTCACACCCTCATTTCCCGCCGCTTCATCCTTAATGGCGGTTCCCGAGTCTCCTCAGGCGGTCCATCCCGCGCCGATCGAAGAGCAGGTACTTCCGCCCATGGCGCTCACGTCCGGGCCTGCGGCACCGGCTAGTCTGGCTGCGCCGCCCTCCGGCCAGGGGAGCCGCCAGGCGGCCATGCCGCAACCGGCCCTTTCCTTGCCGGGTGCCTCAGCGCCAGCACGTCCCACGTCACTGTCGTCAACGACGCCCGCAGTGTCGGCGCCTTCAACCTTGCAGAACTACGTGCAAACCGGCGCTTTCACGCTGGAGTCCAACGCCGAGGCCGAAAAGGCCAGGCTGCAGGCGGCGGGGATCACGGACGTGATCGTGGTGCCAGGCTATATCCGTGGACAGACCTTCTATCGTGTCCAGGTCGGTCCTCTGTCCGGCCCCATGCCTGACGCCACGCTCGTCCAGCAATTGCGTGGACTAGGCCTGAATGGCTATTCGGTGGTGCAGCAGTAGCCCATCCTGTCCAGAGCGTGCTCGCTGCCCGTGGACAAGAAAAACGCACCCGAGGGTGCGTTCAGTGCGGCCGCCGATGCGCTGCATGGCGGCCAGCCCGTCAGGGCAAAGACGCTATGGATTATTTCTTGCGCAGGCAATCGCTCATGAACTTCTTGCGCTCTTCGCCCTTCAGGCCCTTGGCCTTGGCGTCCTTGCTGCAGAACGACATTTTTTCCTGCTGGGGGGTCAGCTTCTTGCCGTCGGCAGCGGCCTTTTGCTCCGCTTTTTTCTCGGGCTTGGCGGCCTCCTTGGTGGCAGGCTTGGTGCTTTCAGCGGCTGCGGGCTTGGCAGCCAGGCATTCCTTCATGAAGGCTTTGCGAGCATCGCCCGTCTTGCCGGTCGCTTCCTTGTTGCATTGAGCCATGCGGCTTTGTTGCGGCGTGGTCTGCGCTTGCGACAGTACGGGCAATGCCAGCATGCCCAGGGCCAGACCCAATGTGGCGATCAGTTTTTTCATCATTTCTCCAAGTTGTGTTGTGACCGGACGCCGGTCGGGGAAACCGCACGATCAACCGTAGCAAGTCAGCTTGCAGTCGGCAAATCATTACACCATAGGGTCGTGCAGGCGCGAAGCATGCCAACAGCCTTCTAAAATGCCGACTTTGCGTCTTCACAACATCCCCATAATGATCGAATTCACAGCGCGGTTGACCTCGGCCCTTCATCGGGCGGCCATCGTCTTGCAGCCCGGGTTTTCAGGCTCCATCGAATTGAGCCGCCCCCGCAGCGACGACCATGGCGAGTTGGCCAGCAATCTGGCCATGCAGCTGGCCAAGCCCTTGAAGCGCAATCCTCGTGAGGTGGCCCAGCAGATTGTCGATGGGCTGGCCTCCGAGGCGGACTTGGCCGCTGGTGTGGCCCGCATCGAAATAGCCGGCCCCGGATTTATCAATTTCCACCTTCACGCGGCCGTGCTGCAGCAGGTGATTGCCGAGGTTGAACGAGGTGCCGAAACCTTCGGCCACTCGCAGGCGGGCGGTTCGCGGCCGATGTTGGTGGAGTTCGTCTCGGCCAATCCGACCGGGCCTCTGCATGTCGGGCACGGGCGCCAGGGCGCCTTGGGCGATGCCATCGCCGCCGTGCTGTCCACCCAGGGCTGGGCGGTGCAGCGCGAGTTTTATTACAACGACGCCGGGGTGCAGATTCAGACCCTGGCGCTTTCGGTGCAGGCCAGGGCGATGGGACACAAGCCCGGCGACGCCGACTGGCCCGAGTCGGCCTACAACGGCGATTACATCGCCGATATCGCGCAGGACTTTCTCGGCCGCCTGTCGGTGCCGGACGACGAAGGCCGCCCGATCACCGCCAGCGGCGATGTGAACGACCTGGACAATCTGCGCCGCTTCGCCGTGGCCTATCTGCGCCGCGAGCAAGACCTCGACCTCAAGACCTTCGGCATCCGGTTCGACTGTTATTACCTCGAAACCAGCCTTTACACCGAGGGCCGTGTGGAAGACGCCGTGCGCCGCCTGCAGGCTTCGGGCCATACGTTCGAGCAGGACGGCGCGCTGTGGCTGCGCACCACCGATTTCGGCGACGACAAAGATCGGGTGATGCGCAAGTCCGACGGCAACTACACCTATTTCGTGCCCGATGTCGCCTATCACTTCGCCAAATGGGAGCGCGGCTTTCACCGCGCGGTGAATATCCAGGGTTCGGATCACCATGGCACCATCGCCCGGGTCCGCGCCGGACTGCAGGCGCTCGATCTGGGCATTCCCGCGGGCTATCCCGACTATGTGCTGCACAAAATGGTCACCGTCATGCGCGGTGGTCAGGAAGTGAAAATTTCCAAACGCCACGGCAGTTATGTGACCGTGCGCGATTTGATCGAATGGTCGGGCGGTGTGCGCGAAGACATGACCGCGGACGAGCGCAGCCAGGCGCTGCAGCGGGGCCGGGACGCGGTGCGCTTCTTCCTCGTGTCGCGCAAGGCCGACACCGAATTCGTGTTCGACGTCGATCTCGCCCTGGCGCAAAACGACGAAAACCCGGTTTACTACGTGCAATACGCCCATGCACGGGTGAACTCCGTCTTCGAGCAATGGGCGGCCCGGGCGCCTTTGGACGCCGCGCAGCCCACGCAGCTGGATCAAGCCGACCTGTCCTTGCTCACCGCACCGCGCGAACGTGCGCTGCAACTCACGCTCGCGCGCTATCCCCAGGTCCTGGCCGCGGCGGCCCAGGAGCTTGCGCCGCACCATGTCGCCTTCTACCTGCGCGACCTCGCCGCCGACTTCCATGCGTTCTACAACGCCGAACGGGTGCTGGTCGATGAACTGCCCTTGCGGCATGCACGCCTGCGGCTGCTGCGCGCCGTGCGCCAGGTGATGCACAATGCGCTCGGTGTGCTGGGCGTGAGTGCGCCGCTGCGTATGTGAGTGCCCGCCAGATTCCATCCTCAACGTTTCATCCAGTTCTCCATGCCCACACCCACTTCATTTCGCCGCCAATACGGGGGCACCGTGATCGGCCTGATCGCCGGTCTGGTCATCGGCCTGGCCATTGCGCTTGGCGTCGCCCTCTACATCACCAAGGCACCTCTGCCTTTCATGAACCGGTTCCAGGAGCGGCCGTCCAGCGCCGCATCGGGGGTCGGCAACTGGAATCCCAATCAAGGCCTGAGCGGGGCGACGCAGTCGCCGCCGGCAGGCAGCGGCTCCATGCCGGTGACCGTGGCCAGCAAGCCGCTCTCGCCGCAGGCGCTGGCCAAACTCGGGCAGCCGGGTGCCGTGGCTTCCCAGCCCGAGGCGGGTCCGGCGACCGGCGGCGCCACCGCGCCGACAACGGCGGCCAAGCCCGCAGCACAGGGGCCCGTGCAGTACGTGCTTCAGGTCGGGGCCTACAGCACGCGTGAAGATGCCGAGCGCCAGCGCGCCAAGGTCGCCCTGATCGGGCAGGAGGCCCATGTGGATGAGCGCGTTGTCAACGGCCGGACCCTGTATCGCGTTCGGGTAGGACCGTTCACCTCGGCGCAACAAGCCGAGCAGACGCAGAAACTTCTGGGCGACAACGGTGTTCAAACCGCGCTGGTTCGCACCAGTTCATAAAACGACTCCCTGATTCCCTACCAAAGGACGACTCATGTTTCAACGCTGGCTTTCCGTGGTGTTTCTGGTCTTTTCCATGGGCTTTCTCGCCGTGGGCGCACAGGCGCAGACGCCTGCCAAGCCCCAACCGTTCAACGAGGGCTTTGCCTACAACCGCCTTGCCGTGCCGCAGCCCGTGAGCCCGTCGGACAAGGTCGTGGTGACCGAGTTCTTCTGGTACGACTGCCCGCACTGCGCCGATTTCGATCCCATGCTCGAAGCCTGGGCGAAGAAGCTGCCGGCGGGTGTGGTGTTGCAGCGCGTGCCGGTGGCGTTTTCGCCCCAGTTCGTGCCGCAGCAGCATCTCTACTACGCGTTGATGGCCATGGGCAAGCTCAACGATGACATGCAGGCCAAGATCTTCAATGCCATTCACAAGCAGCGCATCCCCCTGGGCACGCCTGATCAGATGGCCAACTGGCTGGCCCAGCAAGGCATCGCGAAAAAAGCCTTCATGGATGCCTACAACTCGTTTGGCGTCAATGCCCAGGTCAAACAGGCCACGCAGATGGTGACCGACTACCAGATCCAGGGTGTGCCGACCATGGCCGTGCAGGGAACCTACACCACGTCGGCGGCGATGCCTGAGGCGAACAACAACCAGAAGGTGCTGGAGGTTGTGGATTTTCTGATCAAGAAGGTTCAGGCGGCGAAGAAATAAGCGCTTTGCTTTTGTTCCGGAAAAGGCTGCCCGCATTGAGCGGGCAGCTTGTTTTTCGCCAAGCAAGATCTGTGCGCGAGCGCATGGCCTTGACCTAGAATGAGCCGACCGAAGCAAAACCCATGCCGATGAAACGAGTGGCCCGTTCCCTGTTGTTTGCCCTGCTGTGCGCGCTGCATCTGGCGCCGTTCGCGCAGGCCGCGCAGACCGATCGAAATCAGCCCATCCACATCGAGGCCGATGCCATGCGTTACGACGATGTGCACCAGACCAGCGTGTTCACCGGCAATGTGGTTGTCACCAAGGGTTCCCTCGTGCTTCGCGCCGCCACCGTGGACGTGCGCCAGGCACCGGACGGCTATCAATATGCCACGGCGGTGGCCGCGCCGGGGCAACTGGCAACCTTTCAGCGCCAGCTCGATGTCACGCCCGGCCAGCCAGCCCAGACCCTGGACGGCGCGGCGCAACGCATCGAGTACGACGGCAAGACCGATGTCGTCACCCTGCGCGGCCAGGCCGTCCTCAGTCGGCTGATCGAGGGTCGATTGACCGACCGCAGCCAGGGCAATGTGATTGCCTACAACCAGATCACCGACGTCTTCACGGTGGAAGGCGGTGCCCAGGGCGCCACGGCGACCAATCCGGGCGGGCGTGTTCGGGTGATGTTGACGCCCCAGCCCCCGACGGCGTCGGCGCCAGTGATGCCGAAGTCCACGCCGGCGCTCAAAGTGGCGCCCAAGCTTGGGGTCCAGCCTTGAGCGCGCAGCCGCAGCGGCCGCAGCAAACCGTGCTGCGGGGCGGGCTGGAGCCGGTTTCGCCGCCGGATGGCGAAAGTCCGTCGGACGTGCGCCCGGCTTCGGGGCCGCAGCTCGATGTGCAGCATCTGCAGAAGCGCTATGCCGGTCGGCAGGTGGTCCGCGATGTGAGTTTCAGCGTGCGCTGCGGCGAGGTCGTCGGCCTGCTGGGGCCGAACGGCGCGGGCAAGACCACGTCGTTCTACATGATTGTCGGCCTGGTGCGGCCCGATGCCGGGCGCATTCATATCGACGGCCAGGACGTGAGCGATTCACCCATGCACCGGCGGGCGCGCATGGGGCTGTCCTATCTGCCTCAGGAGGCCTCCATCTTCCGGCGCATGACCGTCGCCGAGAACGTCAGGGCCGTATTGGAGTTGCAGCGCGACGCCCAGGGGCGGCGCCTGAGCCGTGCCGAGATCCGCGAGCGCGAAGATCATCTGCTGCGCGAACTGCACGTCGAACACCTGCGCGACAGCCCCGCGCCCGCGCTGTCGGGAGGCGAGCGTCGGCGCGTGGAAATCGCGCGTGCATTGGCCACGCAGCCGCGGTTCATCCTGCTCGACGAACCGTTCGCCGGCATCGACCCGATCGCGGTGATCGAGATCCAGCGCATCGTCCATTTCCTGAAAGAGCAGGGCATCGGTGTGCTCATCACCGACCACAACGTGCGCGAAACCCTGGGGATCTGCGACCGTGCCTGCATCATCAGCGAAGGCCAGGTCCTGGCCCAGGGCGATCCGCAGTCCATCATCGACAACCCCGCGGTGCGCAAGGTGTACCTCGGTGAAAATTTCCGCATGTGAGCCGCGATGAAACCGTCGCTGAATCTGCGCCTGTCCCAGCATCTCGCGCTCACGCCGCAGTTGCAGCAGTCCATCCGCCTGCTGCAACTCTCCACGCTCGAGCTCACGCAGGAAATCGAGGGGCTGCTCGAATCCAATCCCTTTCTCGAACACGAGGAAGCGGAGGACACCCCTGCCGCTGCTGCACCGGCGACGGAGCCGCCGGTCTCTCCGGCGCCCGATATTCACCCGCCGTCGACCGACGTGCCTGAGGCCACGGCCGAACCCGCCGCCGAGCTGCAGCTCGAAACGCAGGACTGGACGGCCAGCAGCGGCGAGACCGATCATGGGGCCGATACCGACGCCGACGCCGATTCGTGGGTCAGCTCGGGCCAGAGCGCAGGCGGCGGCGGGGACGATGACGAATTCAGCGCCCTGGACGCGGCCTCCGAGCAGATCGATCTGCGCGATCATTTGCGGGCGCAGCTGGCCGGACTGGCCTTGAACGCCACCGACCGCGCAGCCGCGGAGGCCATCATCGATTCCCTCGACGACGACGGCTATCTGCCCGACACGCCCCTGGAACTGGCGCAGGCCCTCGCCCCCGCGGCGGATACCGAACAGACCGAAGACCTGGCCGACGCGCTCACCACGGCCATGCGGCTGATCCAGAGCTTCGATCCCGCCGGGGTGGCCGC
>JAJTBQ010000071.1 GCA_021286835.1 Thiomonas sp. | reverse complement strand
TCCCTGCCCAAGCCTTTCGATGTCTATATCTCGCTGAGCGAAGGACGGGAAGACCTGCTCGCCGACATCGCCCGCGATCTGCCGGACGCCACCGTGATCCGCCATCCGAACCGGGGCCGCGACATTGCACCTCGCCTGGCATTGCTGCGCATGGCGCGCGCGCAGCACTATGACCAGTTGCTCTTCCTGCACGGCAAGAAATCGCCGCATCTGAGGGAGATCGAGCACATTCATATTCCCTTCCTTCAGCACAAGGATGGGAATCGCTGGCGTCAGGAGCTTCTTGCCGACCTCCTGGCCTCACCGCAACGCGTCATCACCACCTTCGTACAAAACCCCAAAGTCGGACTGATCGGTCCCCACGGATTCTGGCTCGGGCTACGGGGCGACGCGAACGTGCCGCGTCTGGCTCACGTGTCCCAGCGCATGGGCATCGCGCCAGATCTCGCGCGGCATGGCTATTTCGCCGGCTCCATGTTCTGGTGCCGTCCCCAGGCACTTGCCCCTCTGCTTGCGCTGGAACTGAAAGCCACGGATTTCGAGGATGAAGCCGGCCAGACCGACGCCACCCTGGCCCACGTGGTGGAACGCCTGTTCACGCTCAGCGCGGAACGGGCCGGATTCGAGGTCTGCGACACCGCCGGCACCACGCTTGCCGCTCCGCCCAAACTCAACCTGCCCTGGCTGCCCGAGGGCCGCTGGGCGCCGCGCGAACACGATTGGGCGCTGCAGGCCATGACGGCATGGCGGCAGGCTGAGCAGGTCACGCCCAGAATCGCCTTGGCGCTGGCTGCGAACGCCGACTTCCCGTCGCAGCCCTCGCGGGCGAGCGTGGCGGCGCAATGGTTGGCCGCGCAGCCCTTGATCGAACTGCCCGCCGATCTATCGGGCGATGCCTTCCTGTCCGCCGCCAACCCGGCGCTGCTCGGCAGCGAGGGCGACTGGTTCGGCCTGATGGACGCCGGCGACCAGATCGCCCCTGACGCCTTGTTTCGCGTCAGTCAGGCCCTTCAGGCGCATCCGCAGTGGCAGCTCGTCTATACCGATGAAGATCAGATCACCCCGGACGGCCAGCATCTTCACCCGCATTGCAAGCCCGACTTCAACCTCGACTATCTGCGAAGCCTGCCCTATATCGGCGGGCTGCTGCTGATCCGGCGCGATCTGTTCGAGGCGCTGGGTGGCTTCGACCGCCAAGCCGAAGGCGCGGAAGACTACGACCTGCTGCTGCGCGCCTGGGAGCACCTGCAGCAGACCGGCGCCGGGGAAGCCGCCATCGGCCATGTGCCCGAAGTGCTCTACCACCGCCTGCAAGGCTCGGGCCATACGCAGAAATCGGTGCCGGAGATTCTCGCCGCGGGCCATGCCGCGCTGGAGCGTCATTTCGGACGGCTGGGCATCGCCGCCCAGGTGCAGCCCGGTCCCTTTCCGCCCTCGTTCCGGGTACGCTGGCCGCTTCCCGAGATCAAGCCTCTGGTGTCCATCCTCATCCCCACGCGCGATCAGTTGCCCCTGTTGCAGCGCTGCGTGGAATCGGTGATCGAAAAGACCAAGTATCCGGCCTACGAAATCCTGATCATCGACAACGACAGCCAGACCGCGGAAGCCCGCAACTATCTGGCCGCCATCGAAGCCCGCGAAGCCGAACTCGGCGGCCGCCTGCGCGTGGTTCGCCAGCCTGGTCCCTTCAACTTCTCCGCGATGAACAACGCCGCGGCCAAGCTGGCGCGCGGCGACTATCTGCTACTGCTCAACAACGACACCGCCGCGCTGCACGACGACTGGCTGGACGACATGATGGGCCACGCCGTGCGGCCGGATGTTGGCATCGTCGGCGCCAAGCTGCTCTATCCCGACGGCAAGATCCAGCACGCGGGCGTCATTCTGGGCATGCGCGGCCCGGCCGAACATCCCTTCATCGGCCGCCCGCCGGAAGACCGCGGCTATTTCGGCCGTGCCCAGCTCACGCAGAACCTCTCGGCCGTCACCGGCGCCTGCCTGCTCATCCGCAAGAGCGTTTATGAGCAGCTTGGCGGTCTGGATGAACAGGCTTTCAAGGTGTCCTACAACGACATCGACCTGTGCCTGAAGGTACGCGAGGCGGGCCTGCGCATCGTGTTCACGCCGTACGCGCTGCTGATGCACGAGGGTTCGGCCAGCCAGAAGGGGGGCACCGAGAGCAAGCCCGACGAGGCCAAGCTCAAGCGCTTCGCTGCCGAGAAAGACGCCATGGTCGCCAAATGGCTGCCCCAGCTCGCTTTCGACCCGGCTTACAACCGCCACCTCAGTCTCGCCAGTACCGACTTTCTGCTCGAAGACCAGCCGCCTCTGAGCTGGGACCCGGCCTGGCGCCCACGGCCGCGGGTGCTGGTGCATCCGGCCGATCGCGACGGCTGCGGCGAATACCGCATCATCGCGCCCATGCGAGCCCTCAACCGCGCGGGGCTCACGCAGGGCTGGGAAACCATGCGCCTGTACGAGCCCGCCGAAATGGAGCGCATGCAGCCCGACAGCCTCGTCGTGCAGCGTCAGATGGAATGGCCGCAGATCGAGGCGCTGGAGCGCCACGCCCGCACCAGCCGTGCGTTCCGCGTGTTCGAGATCGACGATCTCATCACCAATCTGCCGCACAAGAGCGTGCACAAGAGCACCATTCACAAAGACATCGCCAAGCGCTTCCGCAAGGCCGCGAGCCTGTGCAACCGGCTGGTCGTGGCCACCGAGCCGCTGGCCAAGGCCTATGCGCATTTCACCGATGAGGTCGTGGTGCAGCCGAACTATCTGGAAGCTGCGCGCTGGGCTCACCTGCAGCCGGCGCGTGCCGAGCGCAGCAAGCCCCGCGTCGGCTGGGCCGGCGGCGTGGGGCATACGGGCGATCTCGAGCTGATTGCCGATCTGGTGCGCGACACGGCCGCCGAGGTCGACTGGGTGTTCTTCGGCATGTGCCCGGAATCGCTCAAGCCCCTGGTCAAGGAGTTCCACACTGGGGTGCCACTCGACCAGTACCCCGCCAAGCTTGCGGCGCTCGACCTCGATCTGGCCGTCGCCCCGCTGGAAGACAATGCCTTCAACGAAGCCAAGAGCCATCTGCGCCTGCTGGAATACGGCATCCTCGGCTATCCGGTCGTCTGTTCCGATCTCGCGCCCTACCAGGGCCCGTTTCCGGTGACCCGCGTGGCCAACCGCTACCGCGACTGGACTCGCGCCGTACGCGAGGCGGTGTCCGATCGCGCCGCGCTTCGCGCCCAGGGCGATGCGCTGCGGGCCACGGTGCGGCGCGACTGGATGATGGAAGATCATCTGGAAAGCTGGCTGAAAGCCTGGCTGCCCTGATGCCTTCGGGCAACACCACAGCTTTTACACCACACTGTCCGCTTCATCCCATGGGCCGCTGCTAGCATCGAAGCAATGCCAACGGCCTTGTCTCCACCCATGACCAGCACCACCACGACACCAGAAAGCGCGCCGCCCGAAGAGCAGAGCGCCGCCATGCAGGCGCACATTGCGCGCCAGCCCATCGTCGACCGCAAGCAGCAGATCGTCGGCTACGAATTGTTCGCACGGGAGAGCGGCACGGCCGATCGCGCGCCTGCCGAGCACAGTGCGGAAACCGATAGCGTGCTGCTGTTCAACGCCCTGTCCAATATTGGCGCCGAAAAGCTGTTCGGCGAGAAGCTCGCCTTCATCAACTGCGTGCTCGAAGACCTGAAGGCCGAACACCTCGACATCGTCTTCCCGGATCGCATCGTGCTCGAAGTGCCACGCGTCTACGGCGACGACGCCACCGGCATCGCCGAAGTCGCAGCGGCGCTCAAGCCCTTGAAGGATCGCGGATTCCAGCTTGCGGCCGGCCCCTTCGCCGCCGCCTCGCTGTATGCCGCCTGGCTGCCCTTTCTCGGCTACATCAAGGCCGATGTCCAGAGCATCTCCGCCAACGTGGCCGTGGCCCTGCAGCGCAAGGCCGAGAGTCACCGCAACGTAAGACTCGTGGCGGAAAAGGTGGAGACACCTGAGCAGTTCAAGACCTATTTCGACGCCGGTTTCCATTTCTTCCAGGGCTATTACTTCGCCCGGCCGCAGACCATCAGCGCCAAGGTCATCAATCCCGCGCATGCCAACGTGCTGCAGCTGATGAATCTGGTGATGCGCCAGGCCGAACTGAACGAGATCGAAGGGGTGCTCAAGCGCGATCCGGCCCTGTCCTTCAAGCTGCTGCGCTACATCAATTCCTCCGGCTTTGGACTGATGTCGGAGGTCACATCGTTTCGCCATGCCGCGGCCATCCTCGGCTACAAGAAGCTGTTCCGCTGGCTTGCGCTGCTGCTCGCGACCGTGCCGGGCAACGCCGCATCGCCCGCCGTGGCGCGCACCGCCATCACCCGCGGCCGCATGATGGAATTGCTCGCCAAGGGTACGCTGTCCGACGAGGACAGCGACAACGCCTTCGTCGTGGGCATTTTCTCCATGCTCGACGTCATGCTGGGCGTCCCCATGGAGAAGGCGCTGGCCGAGATCACCCTGTCCGAGCCCATCGTCATGGCGCTCAAGGACAACAGCGGTCTGTTCGGCAGCTATCTGCAACTCGCGCGAGCGGTCGAACAGCGTGACTTCGACAACCTCGACTTCCTCGCTTCGGCGCTGGGCATTCAGGGCTGGCGCGTCAGTTCCGTCCATCTGGCGGCGCTGGCCTGGGTGGAAGAACTCGGCATCTGAGAGCTTGTGAATCTTTCAGCCATGCCCGCCTTGCTCGCCAAAACACCCCCGCTCTCCGTTGCAAATGCTCGCCATAGCCCGCGCTATGGCTGTGCTTTGCGCCTCGATCGAGCGCGTTTTGACGCGCCTTTCGGGCATGCCCAAAAAATTCACAAGCTCTGAGAAGACCCGCGATGAAAGAGGTCACCGCCAAGCTGTTCCGCGAGGAATATCAGGTCAGCTCCGAACAGAAGACCGATCACGTCCTGCACAAGATCATCGAGCGCCATGAACCGCTGGCCGTGTTGCCACACGATCGCGCCGAGGAATTCAGTTCCGCCCTGCTGGAGATCAATCGCCCGAAGCACTGGCTGATCATCGACGAACTCACTCCCGATACCGGCAACCGCCGGCTTGAGAATGGCGCGCCGTTCTTCACCATCGGCCGGTACGAAGGGGTGTTCGTCGGCTTTCAGTCCAAGCTGATCGAACGCATCACCTTCGAGGGCTACGGCGCGCTGCGCATCGCCTATCCGGAACTTATCTACTACCTGCAGCGGCGCAACTTCTTCCGCGTGTCCGTGGCGCCGGGCGACATCGGCACGGTCGATATCCAGCGCCGCGGCGCCAAGCCGCTGTACGGCCAGTGCCACGACCTGAGCGTGAATGGCATGCGGCTGCTCGTGCCTTCCGCCCTCGACTATGCCTTGACCACGGGCGAATACATTCCCCTGGTGCGTTTCAGTCTGGAAGGGGTCGATCTGGCGGTCGAAGCCGAGGTGCGCTATGTGGGCCATCTGCGCGATACCAAGACGCGGCAGCCCGTGCGTCAACTCGGCATCCAGTTCCTGAACATGGCCCCGGCATTCGAGCAGCGTCTGCAGCACTATGTGCAGCGGCGCGACCGTGAACTGCTCAGGGACGCCCGGCGCTGAGCCGCCCGGCTCAAGTTTGCGTCAAGACGCGCCCAAGGCAAGCATTCGTGCAGCGAGCCCCGGCGGCAACGGTGCCGCGACCTGCGGGGCGAACACACCGTCGCCCTCCACCTCGGCGGCTTCGATGATGTGCTGCGCGAACTGGCTGGTCTGAGGATCGAACACCAAGGGAGCTTGCCCGTGGGCCCGCAAAGGCTGCCCGGCCTGGCCAGGCAAAAGCACCATCACCATGGGCAGCGATGCCGCGCTGAGCCGCTCATAACGCAGACCGAACTTCGCCGCAGGTGCCAGCAGGAAACTGACGGCGGCATCGTCGACAGACTGCAGCCAAAGGAACGGGCGCTCATGCTCCAGGCCGATCAACGCGTAGCTTTCCAAGCTCTCGAACCCTGGCAAAGGCGAGCTGCTGCGCCAGATTTGATGGGCTAGAAGCGGCAGAGGCCCGAACCGCGTCTGCACCTCGCGGGGCGCAGCGACCTGCGGGCCTGCTGTTGGGTCAGGAGGCGTTTGCACACCCGCCTGCGACGCAGTGGCGTCTTGCGTGGCTCGGTTCAACGTGGCTCTCCCGTGGGGGCTGTGTTCACCCAATGTTCAAGCGACAGGCCTTGAGGCGCCACCGCAGCCTGGTTGCCCTGAAGAATCTGGGCATAGAGTTCTTCGCGCAGTACGCGCAGATCGAGCGGCCCTTCAATGCCGATCCGCACCTTGCCCGGCGCGGACTGAAGCACAACCAGGCGGATGTTGTCCCCGATCCGGATGGCTTCGCCGGGACGGCGCGTCAGAATGAGCATGCATCAACCCGTCAAATCAGCGCGAACGGCCGCCTCAGGCGCTGACCAGCAGCCGTGCCGAACCGCTGCCAGACTGGCCCTGGCCGTGCGACCCGTAGAGATCGACGCCATCGGGATTGCCGCGAAGAATTTGCAGCGCCCCTTCGGTGCTGCGCACCAGCGCCGCGATCATGACGCCGTTGCGCTGATTGGCCTCGGCAACCTGCCTGGCCATCGTCTGCACCGAGGCCCAGGCGGCAAGAGTCGTAGCCCCCGCCGTGTCGGCAAAGGCGATCACGCGTTCGCGTTCGAGCGTTTCGAGCTCGGCCATCAGCGCGTTCTTCCGCTCGGTCAATGCCGGCAACTGGTCGGCAGCGGCCTTCAGCAGGCAAGCATGCTCTTCGGCCAGCAAACGGTCGAGCGCCTGCAGCCTGTCGAGTTGTTGACGAAGAAGACCGTCGACAGTCTGCGGCATGGTGATGAAATCAGTTGGCAGCCGGTTTGCTGGCGTTGATCAGCGCCTGGCTGTCTTGAAGCAAGCCCTGAGAGATCCGCTGCGGATCCACGACGTATTGCCCGCTTTCGATGGCACTGCGCAGTTCGTTGATGCGCGCATCGCTCGCCGGCGGGGTGATGCCCTGCGTGCTCGCGAGATTGAGCATCTGCCCGGCGCCCGAGATGGACACCTGCTCGCTGGACGGTGCGCCCGAGGGGTTGATCTGCCCCGCTTCTCCTGGAGCGCCCGACGGCGCGGCGCCTGAGCGACGCGACGCTGCCGTGGTACCGCTGGTCGCGGTCGAAGCACTGGAAATGGCGGAATTCTGGATGGGAATCATGGTGGCATTCTCTCCTGTTGGAGAGCTCAACGTCACGCTTGAGGCGAACTTTAGGGGAAGTGTGACTTTTTTGGCAAATCGCGCCAAACCGTGGGAAGCCCGATGATAGGGCGACGCTGAACACCTGCCTTGCTCACCCCATTTCGGCCCTCACCAGCAGATCGAGCTGCTTGCGCATGTCGTCCTGCGCGCGGGCGAAGGCCGGTGTGTCCACGCCTTCTGCCAGCGCATTGATCAGACGGAGATAGGCCAGGTGCAGTGGGCCGCCTTCGAGCCCTTCGCGCTCGATGTAGTGATGCAGCGCCGTCGCCGCGCGGGCGGCCAGCGGCAGCACATCGGGCCAGGGGCTCATATAGGCCAATCGGCGCTCCCACAGCAGATGGGCGGCGTAGATGCCCAGGGCCGTGCGCGGACGATCGCGGTCGATGGACAGACGAAAGCCGCGAACCCATTCCACCACCGCGTCGGCCGACATGGGGCGGGCCAGGCCATAACCCTGCCCCGCATCAGCCTGCAGAATGATCGCGGCCTCCACCAGCCCGGCCGACTCCAGGCCCTCGACCACCACGGTGCTGCCCAGATCGTGCGCCAGCCGCGTGAGATGCTGAATGAAATCGAGTGCGCGCCGCGGCGCCTTGCCCAGGCCTCCAAGCAAACCCTGATCGATCTTCACCTCGTCGAACGGGAAGCTGTCGAGCCGCAGCAAGGAGCTGTAGCCCGAGCCCAGATCGTCTTCCGCCAGCCTCACCCCGGTGGCGCGGAACCGTGCCAGCAGCGCGTCGCGCCGCTCCGAAATATCGAGATCACTGCTTTCAAGCAACTCCAGCGTGAGCCGCTGCGGGTCCATCGGGTGACTGCGCAGCAACTGCTCGACCCGCTCGACATAGCGCGGATCGCTCAGCGCCACCGGGGGCATGTTCACAGCGACGTCGATATCGACGCCATCGGCCGCCCAGCCATGCCGCGCGTGCAGCGCCTGTTCCAGTCCACGACTGAAGAGATGCCACATATCCTGCGCGCCAAGCACCGGAAGAAATTCCAGCGGTGAAATGAGTCCTTCGCCGCCTGGCCGCTTCAACCGCGCCAGAGCCTCGAATTTCTCGGGTTTGCCCGTGCCGAGGTTGATGACCGGCTGATAAAGCATCTGCAGACCGCCGCGATCGAGAAGATCGACGTAGAACTGGCGCCGCGCATAGGGCACCACGCCCGAAGGGCTGCTGGCGTAGCGGGCAAACGCGAGACCGAGCACCTTTTGCAGATGTTCGACGAAGACCCTGCGGGCCGCGCTGGTGAAAAAGCCGGGATAGCTGCTGTAGAGATCCATCAGGGCCATCGGTTGCCCCGCCACGTCCAGAATGGGAATGGAGACGGCGCCGCGGATGCCCAGCTCGTCGGCCAGCTGCTTCCAGGGCTGAATCGAGGGGTCGGCGGCATAAGCCGCGGTGTACTGCACCTCGCGGCTGCGCCAGGCCCGCCCCGACGCGCCGAGCCCCTCCGCCGCGTCGCCGCGCACCGTGGTGAGCGCCACGGCATCCGTGCCGATCCGGTCGAGGTAGAGCGACTTGAAGCGGCTGCCGAAAGCGTGCTCGAACTGCAGCACGCCCGCCGCGTCGGGCCGACCCAGCGTGCCCGCG
>JAJTBQ010000070.1 GCA_021286835.1 Thiomonas sp. | reverse complement strand
CTGCGCGGGATGCTTGGCCGTCGCCACCGGCTTGCCTTCGAGGTAATTCATCGCCTGCGTGACCTGCCAGTCTTCCTTGCTGGCGTATTCGGGCAGCTTGGGCAGCTTGTTCGGGTCTTTCTGGAGTTCGGCTTCCAGCAGGCGCCGGGCGTCTTCCTGTTTGCGCACGTCGTCTTCGACGCGCTTGGCATCGGCCGCCTCGTTGCCGGTGCCGATCTGGTTCTTGTAATCGATCTCGCGCATGCGCAGGGCGGCGTAGGGGTCGCCGCTCTCCAGGGGATCGACCTCATAGTTCGGGGTGATGCCCTTGCCCTGGATCGACTGGCCGTTGGGGGTGTAGTAGCGCGCCGTGGTGAGCTTGAGCGCGGTATCGGGCCCAAGCGGAAGCACGGTCTGCACCGAACCCTTGCCGAAGGACAGCGTGCCCATGACCACCGCGCGCTTGTAGTCTTGCAGCGCGCCGGTCACGATCTCGGAAGCCGAGGCCGAGCCGCCATTGATCAGCACCACCAGCTTCACCGTCTTGACGCCCGCAGGCAGGCTTTCCAGCGGGTTGTCGCCGGCGCGGCTCATGTAATCGCTCGGGGTGTTGCGATAGGTGGCGTTGGCCTCGGGCATCTGGCCCTTGGTGCTGACGATGACGGCATCGCTGGGAAGGAACACCGAGGCCACGCCGACCGCGCTTTCCAGCAGCCCGCCCGGATCGTTGCGCAGGTCGAGGATCAGACCCTTCATGGCCGGATCTTCCTTGTAGAGCGCGTCGATCTTGGCGACGAAGCTGTTGAGCGTATCGGACTGGAACTGGGTGATGCGAATCCAGCCGTAGCCCGGGGCGATCATCTTGCCCTTGACGCTCTGCACCTGGATCAGTTCACGCGTCACGGTGAAGGTGAGGGTGCGGTTCTCGGCCTTGCGCAGCACGGTGAGCGTGACCTTGGTGCCCGGCTTGCCGCGCATGAGCTTGACCGCGTCGTTCAGGCTCAGCCCCTTCACGGCGGTGCTGTCGATGCGGGTGATCAGGTCACCGGCGTGAATGCCGGCACGCGCGGCGGGCGAGCCCTCGATGGGGGATACCACCTTGACCAGTCCGTCTTCGGCGGCAATCTCGATGCCCACGCCCACGAACTTGCCGCTGGTGCTTTCCTTGAAGTCCTTGAAATCCTTCTTGTCGAGATATTCCGAGTGAGGATCGAGGTTGTTGACCATGCCATTGATGGCATTTTCGACCAGCTTCTTGCCGTCGACCGGCTCGAAAAAGTCGGCTTTGATCAGGCCGTAAACCGCGGCAAACTGTTGCAGTTCCTCCAGCGGGATCGGCGACGTGGTGTTGCGCGCCAGCGCCTGGACTTGCAGGGTGGCCATGATGCCCGTGATGGCACCAACGACTACCCAGGCTGCGACTCGGAATTTACTGGCCATGGTGGGTCAAGCGGAGTGTCTGCGAAGAGCGGGAAGTATAGGGGTTACGCCTTCGGCGCGGCGCAGCTGCCCCGCATCCCGCAGGGCGCCTGCGGGATAGGCCGCCGAGGGAAAACTCGGCGGCAGCGGATTTGTTCACGGCTTCTCAGACCTTGCCGCCCGAGGCGTTGAGGTAGTAGCGCTGCAGAGGCTTGAGATCGGCGTCCAGCTCGTACACCAGCGGAATGCCGTTGGGAATGTTCAACCCGGTGATGTCGGCGTCGGAGATGTTCTCCAGATACTTCATGATGGCGCGCATGGAATTGCCGTGCGAGACCACCAGCGTGCGCTTGCCCGCCTTGATGGCCGGCGCCAGCGATTCGTGCCAGAACGGCAGAACCCGCGCGATGGTGTCTTTCAGGCACTCGGTCAGAGGCAGCTCTTCGGACTTCAGGCGGGCGTAGCGCGGATCGGCGGCCAGCTCCTGCCGATGGGTCTCGTCGAGCGGCGGCGGCGGAATGTCGTAGCTGCGGCGCCAGATGTGAACCTGCTCGTCGCCGAACTTGGCGGCGGTTTCCGCCTTGTTCAAACCCTGGAGGGCGCCGTAGTGCCGCTCGTTGAGACGCCAGGTGTGCACGACGGGCAGCCACATCGCGTCGAGTTCATCGAGGGTCAGCCACAGGGTGCGCACTGCGCGTTTGAGCACGGAGGTGTAGGTCAGATCGAAGCCGTAACCCAGTTCCTTGAGCAGCCGTCCGGCGGCGCGGGCTTCCCGGATGCCTTGCTCGGTCAGATCGACATCGGTCCAGCCGGTAAAGCGGTTTTGCTGGTTCCAGGTCGATTCACCGTGGCGTAGCAGGACGAGTTTGTACATGGGAGTCTCGGAGTGCGAAGTCAAGAAGGATGGCCTCAGTAGGCGCGTAAGCGCATGGCACAGGCAGAATAGTAGTCCACGCGTCGTGCGTCGCTGCACCGCAGCAATTCACTCGACTCGCAAGGAGGCTGATAACCATACATCAGCGCTTGCGGATTTGATTTTTTAGAATGTCCACCTCTCTGGGAGATAGTGAAGTGCAGTTCATCATCGAAAACTGGGCCCTCGTCCTGATTGCCCTGACCTCCGGCGGCATGCTGTTGTGGAGTTCCTACGGCGGCAGCGCAGGGTCGGACGGCGTCAGCGCGGCGCAGGCGGTCCTCAAGGTCAACCGCGAAAAAGGCGTGATGATCGACGTCTGCGAGCCGTCCGAGTTTCAGGCCGGCCATGCCGTGGGCAGCAAGAGCATTCCGCTGGGCCAGCTCGACAAGCGCTTGAGTGATCTGCCCAAGGACAAGAACACGCCCGTGCTGGTGATGTGCGCCTCGGGCATGCGCGCCAAGCGCGCGGCCGCGCAGCTGCGCAAGGAAGGCTTTGTGAACGCCTCTGCCGTTGCCGGCGGCATGCGTGCCTGGCGCGAAGCCGGGCTGCCGGTGGAGAAAGGATGAGCGCCGCATGAACAAGGTTCGCATGTATACCTCCGCCGTCTGCCCGTACTGCATCCGCGCCAAGGCGCTGCTGCAAAAGCGCGGCGTTGCGGAGATCGAAGAGATCCGCATCGATCTCGATCCCGGGCAGCGCCAGCACATGATGGCGGCGACCGGCCGCCGCACGGTGCCGCAGATTTTCATCGGCGACACCCATGTGGGCGGTTGCGACGATCTCTACGCGCTCGACGCCCGGGGCGGCCTGATGGCCCTGCTGCGCGAAGCGGCCTGAGACCCGCGCGGCCGGCCGGTGGGTTCGGCGGTCCCGTCGCGCCACAGGCCTAGAATCCCCCACAATCAATCGACGCCCGCATCCTGCGGGCTTTTTTCCATGGAGCATTGTTGATGAGCGCCACCCCAGAGAACACCCAGTCCACCGATCCGGTCTTCATGCTGCAGCGCTGCTATCTGAAGGATCTGTCGCTGGAGCAGCCGAATTCGCCGCAGATCCTGCTGGAGCAGCAGCAGCCCAATGTGGATGTGCAAATGAGCGTGGAAGCGCAACCCGTCGTCGAGGGGCTGTTCGAGATCACCGTGGCGGCCACCATCACGGCTCGCATGCAAGACCGCGTGCTGTTTCTGGTGGAAGGCAAGCAGGCCGGGATTTTCGAACTGCGCAACATCCCGCAGGAACACGCCGACATGCTGCTGGGCATCGCCTGTCCGCAGACCGTCTATCCCTATCTGCGCGCCAATCTGGCCGACGCCATCACCCGCGCGGGCTTCCCGCCGGTTCATCTGGCCGAAATCAACTTCCAGGCCATGTACGAACAGCAGCAGGCGCAGCAGCAGGCCGCCAATGACGCGCCTTCCATCATCACGCCCGACCGCCTGAACTGATCGCTCGGTTGATCGATCGCACGTTTTGTTGCCGATGCAGCCGCACACGCCTCGCTCGCTGACCGTGCTGGGCGCCGGTGCCTGGGGTACGGGCATCGCCTGCCAGATCGCCGCGCATCAGGCCGTCCTGCTGTGGGGCCGCGACGCGGCGCAGATGCAGCAGTTGCAGGCCACGCGCCTCAACGCCGCCTATCTTCCCGAAGTGGCTTTGCCGCCGGCCTTGAGCGTCACGGCGGATCTGGACGCGGCGCTGCGTCACGCCGCGGGCCCCCAAGGCCTGCTGCTGCTGGCGGTGCCGGTATCCGGGCTGCGGGCCACGGCACAGGCGGTGCGGATTTTCAACGCCGACAAGCCGCAGGGCGCGCGGGTGCGGCATCTGGTCTGGCTGTGCAAGGGCTTCGAGCAAGGCAGCGGCCTGCTGCCGCATGCCGTGATCGACGCCGTGTTCGCCGGCATGGATGCGCCCCCGGCGACGGGTGCGCTGTCCGGGCCGAGCTTTGCGCTGGAGGTCGCGCACGGCCTGCCCGTGGCGCTCACCCTGGCCAGCGCCGACGCCGAGCTGCGACAGTCTGCCGTGGCGGCCCTGCATCACGGCGCCATGCGCATCTACGCCACGCCCGACGTCGTCGGCGTGGAAGTGGGCGGTGCGGTGAAGAACGTGCTGGCCATCGCCACCGGCGTGAGTGACGGCATGGGGCTGGGCCACAACGCGCGTGCCGCGCTCATCACCCGGGGACTGGCCGAGATGTCAAGGCTGGGCGTGGCGCTGGGCGGTCAGGCCGATACCTTCATGGGCCTGAGCGGTCTGGGCGATCTGGTGCTCACCGCCACCGGCGACCTGTCCCGCAATCGCCGGGTCGGCCTGGCGCTGGCGCAGGGTCAGAGGCTGGAACAGGTGGTGGCTGCGCTGGGTCATGTGGCCGAGGGCGTGCATACCGCGAAGACCGCGCTCGCGCTGGCGCGCGCCCACCGCGTGGCCATGCCCATCACCGAAGCGGTGAGCCGTCTGCTCGAGGGCAAACTGACGCCGCAGGCGGCACTCAGCGGCCTGCTGCAGCGCCAGCCGCGCGGCGAATGAGCCCGTCTTCATTCCTACGGACTTCGCATGATTGAACTTCTGGTCGGCCTGGGCAATCCCGGGCCCGAACATGCCCTGGATCGGCACAATGCCGGCTTCTGGCTGGTGGATCAGATCGCCACCGCCGCCGGCGTAAGTCTCAAGCCCGACCGCGGCTTTTTCGGTGATGTCGCGCGCGTGCGCCTGGGCGGCCGCGAGCTCTGGCTGCTCGAACCCAGCACCTATATGAACCGCTCCGGCCAGTCCGTCGGCGCCTTCGCCCGCTTCTACAAGATCGCGCCGCAGAACATTCTGGTGGCGCACGACGAACTCGATCTGCCGCCGGGCCAGGCCAAGCTCAAACTGGGTGGCGGCCACGCCGGACACAACGGCCTGCGCGACCTCATCGCCCATCTGGGGACGCCCGACTTCTGGCGCCTGCGCCTGGGCATCGGCCACCCGGGCGACCGGGCGGCGGTGATCGGCTTCGTGCTGGGCAAGCCGCCGCAATCCGAGCTGAAACTGATCGAGCAGGCCATGGAGCAATCGCAAGCCGTGCTGCCGCACCTGCTCAAGGGCGAGTTCGAAGCCGCGATGATGCAGCTTCATCGCAGCAACCGCGCCGAGCCCGGCAAGACGCCGGCTTCGTCCACTGCAAAGGGCTGACGCCATGCCGACCCGGTTGCGGCGCCCGCTGTTGCCCCTGGCGCTCTTGGCGGCGCTGGTGGCTTGCGCGGCCACAAGCGCCGGGGGGCAGACCACGGACGGCAAGACGGCGCCGGTGTGGCGTTGCGGCAATGTCTATTCGCACCAGCCGTGCGGATCGGGCCAGACGATTCCCGCGCAGGACGGCCGCACGCCCGAACAACGCGAGCAGGCCGACCATCAGCAGCAGCGCCTCAAGGCCCTGCTCGACGCCCGCGATCAGGAGCGCGCCGCCGCCGAGGCGCAGGAGGCCCGCAGGGCCGCGGCGGCACAGCGTGCGCAGCGTCGCGAGCAGGCATTGCAGGCGCGCAAGGCCGAGCAGGCGGAGAAGCGGGCGCAGGCTGCGCATCACAAGCGCCGTCTGCAAAAGATCAAGGAACGTCGGGTGCGGGTGCCCGAACCTGCCGAGGCCAGTCCCTGAGCACGCCGGGCCGGCGCGCCGCGCGCGCTTTCAGGGCTGAAGCGCCTTGGCCGCGGTGAGCTGGCGATACTTGTCCATCAGTTGTTCCCGGCTCTCCACACGGTCGGGACGCACGGGAATGCAGTTCACCGGGCAGACTTGCACGCATTGCGGGGTGTCGAAATGGCCCACACATTCGGTGCAGCGGTTCGGGTCGATCTCATAGATCTCGGGGCCCATGGAAATCGCCTCGTTCGGGCATTCGGGCTCGCACACATCGCAGTTGATGCAGTCGTCGGTGATCCACAGGGCCATGATGCGCCTTCAGTTTGCGGCGGTGCGGCGCTGGGCCACCTTGGCCTGCAGCCGCTCCATCACCAAGGGAACCACGAACTTGCTCACATCGCCACCGAGCATGGCGATTTCCCGCACGAACGTCCCGGAAATGAACTGGTACTGGTCGGCCGGGGTGAGGAACAGGGTTTCGACATCGGGCATGAGTTGGCGGTTCATGCCCGCCATCTGGAATTCGTATTCAAAGTCGCTGACCGCCCGCAATCCGCGCACCACCACCTGGGCGCCGCGCGCCACGACGAAATCGCGCAGCAGGCCGGTAAAGCCGCTGACCTCGACGTTGGGGTAGGGCGCGAGCACCTCGCGGGCGATCTCCAGGCGTTCGTTCAGGGTGAACATGGCGTTCTTGTGGTGCCCTGCCGCGATCGCCACCATCAGCCTGTCGCACAACTTGCTGGCGCGGCGCACCAGGTCTTCATGGCCGCGCGTGAGCGGATCGAAGGTGCCGGGGTAGATGGCGAGCAGCATGGCAGCGGGCTGAGAACGTGGAAACGAAGCGCAGTTTAGGGGTTTTGCGCCGACGGCGCGCCGGGTGTGTTGCGGCGCAGCAAAGCAAAATGCACCTGGCCCGCGCGCCCGCGCCGCCAGAGCGTCCAGCCTTCGGCGTCGAGGGTGTCGAACAGATGGTCCGTATCGGCTTCGACATAGACCAGACTTTGCGGTGTGATGAGTGGTTGCACCGCCCGCAGCGCGGCGAGCTGCTGCGCGCTGGCATAAGGCGGGTCGATGAACACCACGTCGAAGCGTTCTCCGGCGCGTGCCAGGCCATGGGTGGCCGCGAGCGCATCGGCGGCGCGCACCTGCACCTGTGCGGCGCCCAGGCGTTGCGCCGCGGCGTCGATGGCGGCCGCGCAGCGCGGATGCTGTTCGATCAACAGCACCGAAGCCGCGCCGCGCGAGGCCGCTTCCAGCCCGAGCGCGCCGCTGCCCGCATACAGATCGAGCACGCGCAGGCCGGCGAGCGTCTGGCCGAGCCAGTTGAAGACGGTCTCGCGGACCCGGTCCGGGGTGGGGCGCAGGCCAGGCAAATCGGGCACGGCCAGTTTGCTGCGCTTCCACAGACCGCCGATGATGCGGACTTCGCCGCCATGGGGACGAGGTCGGCGGTCGGTGGGCATTGGGGCGCGGCGGCGTGAGGTCGGTGTTTTCATGGGCAGGTAAATTGTAGGGAAGCTGCACCTTCCTTCCGTGTTCTCCCTTGTTCGATCGGCCGTCCATGTTCCGCTTCTTCAAACGCAAGTCCGCTTCCGAATCCGTCGCCCCCGAGGTGCCGGCCGAGGCCGTGCCCGGCGCGACGCCTTTGGCCGTGCCGATGGCCGAGACACTCGAGACCCCGGCCCCCGAGCAGACGTTCGAGCCAGCGTTGACGGATGACGACGTGTCGCCGCAAGCCATGCAGGTCGTGGAGGAGGCTCCCGCCTCGGGCTGGTTCAGCCGCCTGCGATCGGGCCTGCGCAAGACCGGCGCGGGCTTGAGCGGGCTGTTCGGCGGCAGCAGGATCGACGAAGCGCTTTATGAAGAACTCGAATCCGCCCTGATCATGGCCGATGCCGGCATGCCCGCCACCGCCGCCTTGCTGGCCGATCTGCGGCGGCGGGTGAAAGCCGCCCGCGCGGAGACGCCCATGCAGGTCCGTGGTCTGCTGGCCGACGCGCTGGCCGATCTGCTCGGTCCCCTGCAGAAGCCGTTGGACATCGGCCGCCAGAGCCCCACCGTGTTGATGATGGTGGGCGTCAATGGCGCCGGCAAGACCACGACCATTGGCAAGCTCACCCAGCATCTGCTGGGCGCTGGCGAGAAAGTGCTGCTGGCCGCGGGCGACACCTTCCGCGCCGCGGCGCGCGAGCAGCTCGTCGCCTGGGGTCAGCGCAACGCCGTGCAGGTGATCGCCCAGGACGGAGGCGATCCGGCCGCCGTCGCGTTCGATGCCGTCAGCGCGGGCAAGGCGCGAGGCATGGATGTCGTCATCGTCGATACGGCGGGGCGGCTGCCCACTCAATTGCACCTGATGGAAGAGCTCAGGAAGGTCAAGCGCGTGGTGGCCAAGGCCATGGACGGCGCACCGCACGAGGTGCTGCTGGTCATCGACGCGAACAACGGCCAGAACGCCCTGGCGCAGGTGCGCGCCTTCGACGATGCGCTCGGCCTCACCGGCCTGGTCATCACCAAGCTCGACGGCAGCGCCAAAGGCGGGGTGATCGCTGCCATCGCCCGCGAACGGCCGGTGCCGGTGTATTTCATCGGCGTGGGCGAAGGGCTGGAGGATCTGCAGACCTTCGATGCCCGCGCGTTTGCACGGGCGCTGGTCGGCGATTGACGCTGTTCGAAAGCTGTGCCCGTAAGGCCGGCCGCTCATGGCGGTGCGCGGCACGCACCGCCATGAAGGTGGCCTCAGTGCAGCGTATGCAGGTAGTCCACGATGGCCACGGCCTGGGCGTGCGAGAGTCGGCCGGCCCAGCGCGGCATGGGGGCCTGAAGGCGCTCGCCGTCTTCATCCTTGCCTTGCAGAATGGCGCGAATGATCAGGGCGTCGCTGTGGTGATACACCGCTTCGAGATGCGGCGCCCGCAGGTTGGCGGCGACCACATGCCCAAAACGCGTTCCTCCGCGCCCATCCGCCTGATGGCAGGAGGCGCAATGTTCATCGAACAGGGTTTTTCCGGCCA
>JAJTBQ010000069.1 GCA_021286835.1 Thiomonas sp. | reverse complement strand
GCTGATACGGCAAGCCCAGTGCGTCGTGCAGCTTCGGCGCCGCCCCGCCGGTCAGCAGCACGTTGACTCCCGCCGGTTCGCGCGCCAGCAGCCGCGCATGCATCTGCCTGGCCGCACCCGCTATGGCCAGGGCGCCGCCGGTCATCAAGGCATCGCTGGTATTGGTGGGGAATGCGACGATCTCGCCTTCGGGCACGCGCAGCCCTGCGGTGCCCATCTCCAGCGCCTTGAGCATCAAGCCGAAACCCGGCAGGATGATGCCGCCGATGAACACCCCTTGGTGACTAAGGCAATCCACGGTGACGGCCGTGCCCACGCTGATGACCATCGCCGCCTGATGGGGAACGCGCTGACGCGCCCCCAGCTGCGCCGCCCAGCGATCCGCCCCCAGCAGTGAAGGCGCGGCATAGCTGTTGCGCACGCCGCATTGTTCAGTCTGCGCGCTGATCCAGTTGCAGCGCAGCCCGAGCGCATCGAGTTCGGCACACACGCGGGCGGTGACCACCGCCCCCGCGACCGCACATCCGATGACTTTTTCCGGCTGTGGCTGGACTGCCAGCACATGGCGCAATTGGCCCACATCTTCCAGAGCCATCGCACCACCGGCCAGCAACGCCGCGCCAGGCTCGGCCTGCGCATAAACGCCCCATTTCAGCCGGGTGTTGCCAACATCGAGAACAAGAAGGTACATGCCTGAGGGCGCCGTGGACGAGCGATCGCTGCACCATAGCAGAGCAGCCCAAGCACTGCGGTGCGTCGGCCGGTCAGCGCAACCGCGAGGCGTCTTCGGCGGAATGTTCGATCTGGCGCAAACGCCCGGAATCGAGGGCGGTGAAGCCGTTGAAATAGGCGTTGAGCAGGAAAGTCACCACGGCGGTGAGCAAAATGCCGCTATGCAGAATCGGCGACAGCACTTCGGGAAAGTGAATGAAAAATTGCGGCGCCACCAGCGGGATCATGCCGAAGCCGATGCCCAGGGCGACGATCAGCAGATTGTCGCGGCGCGTCTTGTAATCGACCTCGCTCAGAATGCGTATGCCTGTGGCGGCCACCATGCCGAACATGGCGATCCCCGTTCCGCCCAGTACGGGCTGCGGGATCGCGGCGACCAGGGCGCCGAGTTTGGGCATCAGCCCCAGCAGCAGCATGATGACGCCGCCGGTCACCGTCACCCAGCGGCTGCGCACACCGGTCATGCCGACCAGGCCGATGTTCTGCGAAAACGAGGTGGTGGGAAACGTGTTGAAAATACCCGCCAGCATCGTACCCAGCGCATCCACGCGCAGACCTCGCGCCAGTTCGAGGCGTCCCACCTTGCGGCCGACGATGTCGCCCAGGGCAAAAAACATGCCGGCCGATTCGACGAACACCACGAGTTGCACCACGAACAGGGTCACGATGGGGCCGACCGCGAACTTCGGCATGCCGAACTGAAACGGCATCACCAGGCGAAAGGCATCGGCCTTGGCGACCTGATCGAAATGCATCATCCCCAAGGCCGCGGCCGCCGCGCTGCCGAGAACCAGCCCGGCCAGCACCGAAATGTTCTTGAGAAAGCTGCGCCCGTATTTGCTGATGAGCAAAATGACGACCAGCACGAACAACGCCATGCCCAGGTTCTGCATCGACGCATAGGCCGGGTTGGGCACCATCTGTCCCACCTTGGCCTGCGGCGACGGATCGGCCATCATGGGCTTGAGCCACGCCCCGCCCACGGCGCACTGAATGCCGACCTGCATCAGGGAGATGCCGATGATGGTGATGACCGAGCCCGTCACCACGGGAGGAAACAGGCTCATCAGGCGACAGGCGAAGGGCACCACGAGCAGGGCCAGCAGCCCCGCGGCGATGATGGCACCGAAAATGTCCTGCAACCCCATCCCCGGCGTGGTGGCAATGGCGATCATCGGCGTCACCGAGGCAAAGGTCATACCCATCATCACCGGCATGCGGATACCGAACCACCGTGTCATTCCCAGAGACTGAATGATGCTGGCGACCCCGCAGATGAACAGATCCGCCGTGATCAGCAGGCCGATCTGCTCCGCTGGCAGTTTGAGCGCGGTGCCGATGATCAGCGGCACCGCCACCGCCCCCGCGTACATCACCAGCACATGCTGGATGCCCAGCGCGACCAGTTTGCCCGGTGGAAGAACTTCATCGACCGGGTGCACCGGCCGCGCGCCCGCATTCACCTCATCGATCTGGTTCGCCATGGCTGCTCCTCGGTCTGGGGTTGGTGAAAACCGGAATGGGCGGAATGCCTCATGAGAAACGCCGGGCCGCCCCAAGTTTTCTCATCCCCCTCGGGGGGCCTGACGCCTTGCGGCAGATCTGGGGGCGCCCTCAGGGCTTTGCCCCGGCCGTGACCCAGGCTGCGATCTCGGCTCTTTCGGCATCGGTCATCTGCGTGGCGTTGTTCAGGGGCATGGCCTTGAGCACCACGACCTGCTGATAGATCGCCTGGGCGTGACTTACGATCTCGGATGCCGAATCCAGCCGCACGCCCTTGCTGGCCGCAGCGCCCGCGTGGCACATCAGGCAGCGCTCCTGCACGATGTGCTGCACCTGAGCGAAGCTCACCGGCGCAGCGTTCGCCAGCGCGGGCTGCGGCTTGGGGGCCAGCGCCACGGCCACGGCCAGAATGATGCCGGCGCCGATGATCCAGTACTGCCACTTCCAGGCGCCCTTGTGCTTGAGCACGAAGAACTGGCGGATCAGCGCGCCGGCCAGCATCATCAGCACCAGCACCAGCCAGTTGTTCGGCGCGTCGTACACGAAGCTGTAATGGTTGGACAGCATGGCGAACAGCACCGGCAGGGTGAAGTAGGTGTTGTGCACGCTGCGTTGCTTGCCACGCTTGCCGTCCAGCGGATCGGGGGTCTGCCCGGCACGCATGGCCGCCACCACGCGGCGCTGGCCGGGAATGATCCAGAACAACACATTGGCGCTCATCATGGTCGCCAGCATGGCGCCGGTCAGCAGAAACGCAGCGCGCCCGGCGAACAGATGACAGGCCAGCCAGGCCGCGGCCACGACATAGAGCGCCACCAGCACGCCCACGGTTCGGTCGCCGTTATTGCCCTGACCCAACCCACGGCAGATGCCGTCGTAGACCAGCCAGCCGACCACGAGAAAGCCCAGCATGGCCGCCACCGCGTAACCCGGTGTGCTCCAGGCCAGCACGCGCGGATCGACGATGAAGATGCCGGCGTGATAGAAGTAGAGCACGCAGAGCAGCGCGAAACCCGACAGCCAGGTGGAATAACTCTCCCAGTAAAACCAGTGCAGGTGCTGGGGCAGGTTCTTGGGCGCCACCATGTATTTCTGCGGGTTGTAGAAGCCCCCGCCGTGGACCGCCCACAACTCCCCATCCACGCCCTTGGCCTTCAGTGCCGGGTCGGTGGGCCTTTCCAGGCTGTTGTCGAGCCAGACGAAATAGAAGGAAGAACCGATCCAGGCAATCGCCACGATGACGTGCAGCCAGCGCAGCAGAAGGTCGGCCCAGTTCATGGCATAGGGCAGGATGGTGGTCATCAAGTCGCTCATCATGACAGCTCCAAAGAGTCATATGAATCGACTTTCGCCACGGCAGGCCCTGCGAAAGTCTGTCGGATCGCGTGCCATCGACTGGCGCACCGCACTGCGGCGATCCTGGGTGAAACGGCAGCCCTGTCAGCTGCCGCGGTAAGTCGAATAACTCCAGGGCGACACCAGCAGGGGCACGTGATAGTGCTGCTGCGCGTCGCCCACCCCAAACTCCAGGGGAATCTGATCGAGGAAGGCCGGCTGCGGCAGGGCCAGACCCAGCCCCTTGAAATAGGCGCCGACCTGAAACACCAGGCGATAGCGACCGGGCACGAAGTCGGCCCCTTGCAGCAGTGGCGCATCGCAGCGCCCGTCGGCGTTGGTCTGGGCGGAACGCAGCAGCGCCCAGCCTGTCTCCTGATACGCATACAGATCGATGTGGACTGCCGCGGCGGGCCGGCCATGCGCGGTATCGAGTATGTGTGTGGTCAAGGCGCCCATGGCGGTCTTCATCCTTTGACTGACTGTGGTTTGCAGGCTTCGATTGGGCTTATATTGCATACAATTACAATATAAGTTGTATGCTAATGGCAAACCAAGCAGAATCACAACTACTGGAAAACACGGTCTGTTGCCCACCCTGGACCTAGCAAACACCATGCCGGAAACCACTCAAGGAGCGAGACCATGAATGCGCGCCGCAAACCCGCGCCCAAGGCACAGGCACCCGCAGGCAAGGCGCTGAGCGCGGTGGCCGCCGCCGAGAGCCCGACGGGCGATTCGACGCAGACCATCGTCGCCGCCATCACCGGGGCCATCATCGAACATCGTCTGACGCCGGGCGCCAAGCTCACGGAGCAGAAGATCGCGGCGATCTACGGGGTGTCTCGCACCATCGTGCGGCAAGCCCTGTTCCAGCTCGCGCGCGATCATCTGGTCACGCTCGAACCGGCCCGGGGCGCTTTTGTCGCGCAGCCCTCGGTGGAGGAGGCGCAGCAGGTGTTCGCGGTACGCCGCATGCTCGAACAGCATCTGATCGAGGCGTTTTGCGAGAAGGCCACGGCCAGCGATTTCCGCGCCATGCGCGCCCACCTCAAGCAGGAACAGGCCGTGGTCGGCAGGGTGGACGTCACGGGCCGCACGCGGCTACTGGGCGATTTCCATGTGCTGATGGCCGAGCGCATCGGCAACCATGTGCTGGCGCAGATTCTGTCGGAGCTGATCTCGCGCTGCGCCCTCATCACCCTCATGTATCAATCGTCGCGCGCGGCGCAGCATTCGTCCGACGAACACGTCGACATCCTCAAGGCCCTGGAAGCTCGCGATGCGCCCAAGGCCAAGGCCCTGATGGAAGCCCATCTGCTGGCCACCGAAAGCAGCCTGCTCTATCACCCGAGAACCAGCAGTGCCGACCTCGCCCAGGCGCTGGGCAGCTACGCGGCCTGAGCGCCGATCCGAGTACGTCATGTCGACCCAACCCTATCCCCGCGACCTCGTCGGCTACGGCCGCAATCCGCCCCACGCCCGCTGGCCCGGCCGGGCCCGCGTGGCGCTGCAGTTCGTGCTCAATGTGGAAGAAGGTGGTGAGAACTGCGTGCTGCACGGCGACGTGGGCAGCGAGCAGTTCCTCTCCGAACTGTTCAATCCCGCCGCCTACCCGGCACGGCACCTGAGCATGGAAGGCATCTACGAATACGGCAGCCGCGCCGGCGTGTGGCGCATCCTGCGCGAGTTCGAGCGGCGCGGCCTGCCGCTGACGGTGTTCGGCGTGGGCATGGCCCTGCAACGCACACCCGATCTGGCCCGCGCCTGCGTGGAACTCGGTCATGAAATCGCCTGTCACGGCTGGCGCTGGATTCACTATCAAAATCTCGACGAAGCCACCGAGCGCGAGCACATGCGCCTGGGCATGGAGGCGATCGAAGCCGTCTGTGGCGTGCGCCCGCTGGGCTGGTATACCGGCCGCGACAGCCCGAACACCCGCCGACTGGTGGCCGACTTCGGCGGCTTCGCCTACGACAGCGACTACTACGGCGACGACCTGCCTTTCTGGCTACAGGTGCGCAAGACCGACGGCAGTCTCAGCCCCCATCTGGTCGTGCCCTACACCCTCGACAGCAACGACATGCGCTTCGCCCTGCCCCAGGGCTTTGCGCAGGCCGAAGACTTCTACATCTACCTGCGCGACAGCTTCGACGCGCTCTACGCCGAGGGCGAAGACCAGCCGAAGATGCTCAGCATCGGCATGCACGCGCGCCTGCTCGGCAGGCCTGGCCGCATCCGCGCGCTGCAACGCTTTCTCGATCATGTGCAGCGTCACGACCGCGTGTGGATCGCTCGCCGCATCGACATCGCGCGTCACTGGCAGGCCGAACACCCCTTCGATGCCGCCACGGCCTTTGTCTGGGAGTGATCATGCCCACCCTTGCCGAACTCAACGCCGCCACCCAGGCCGAATTCACCACCGCGATGCAGGGCGTGTATGAACACTCCCCGTGGGTCCCCGCCCGCGCCTGGTCGGCCCGCCCCTTTGCCACGCTGGCCGCGCTCAAGCACGCCCTAGTGCAGGCGGTGCGCCAGGCCAGCCGCGACGAACAGCTCGCACTGATCCGCGCCCACCCCGAGCTGGCGGGCAAGGCCGCGGTGGACGGCGCGCTCACCGCCGAATCCACCCATGAGCAGGCCCGTGCCGGCCTGGCGCACTGCACACCCGAAGAGTTCGCGCGCATTAACACCTTGAACGCCGACTATGGCGCGCGCTTTGGCTGGCCCTTCATCCTCGCGGTGCGCGGGCCGCGCGGCACCGGACTGAGCCGCGCCCAGATCATCGCCACCCTGGCGCGCCGCATCGACAACCCGGCGGAGTTCGAGTTTGCCGAGGCCCTGCGCCAGATCCACCGCATCGCCAAACTGCGGCTGAACGACAAGTTCGGTTTCATGCCTGAACAAGGCAACCGGGTCTGGGACTGGTGCGAGCGCCTCGCCCGCCACAGTGAACCGCCCTGGGCGGAACGGGGCGAACTCACCGCCACTTATCTCACCGACGCCCATCGCGCCGCAGCCACAGACATCGCAGCCACCATGCGCGACTGCGGCTTCGACCAGGTGGAGATCGACGCGGTGGGCAATGTGGTCGGCACCTACCACGGCCGCGATCCGGCAGCGCCGCGCCTGCTCACCGGCAGTCATTACGACACGGTGCGCAATGCCGGCAAGTACGACGGCCGCATCGGCCACTTCGTCCCCATGGCCTGCGTACGCGCCCTGCACAGCAGCGGGCGCCGCCTGTCTTTTGGCCTCGAGGTCGTGGCCTTCGCCGAGGAAGAAGGCCAGCGCTACAAGGCCACCTTCCTGGGCTCGGGCGCTCTGGTTGGCGGCTTCGACCCCGCCTGGCTCGACCAGCGCGATCGCGACGGCGTCGCCATGCGAGAGGCCATGAAGCATGCCGGGCTCCCCGCCGACCTGGCCGCCATTGCCACACTGCGGCGCGACCCGGCCCGCTACCTCGGCTTCGTCGAAGTCCACATCGAACAAGGGCCGGTGCTGAGTTCCCTCGATCTGCCCCTGGGCATCGTCACCTCGATCAACGCCAGCGTGCGCTACGTGGGAGAGATCATCGGCATGGCCAGCCACGCCGGCACCACGCCGATGAACGCGCGCCGCGACGCCGCCTGCGCCGTCGCCGAACTCGCCCTGTATCTGGAGCGCCGCGCCAGCGCCGATGGCGACAGCGTGGGCACGGTCGGGCTGCTCGAAGTGCCCGGCGGTTCGATCAACGTGGTGCCCGGACGCTGCCGCTTCAGCCTCGACCTGCGCGCGCCCGGCAACGACCAGCGCGACCGGCTGCGCGACGACGTACTGGCCGAACTCGCCGCGCTTTGCGCACGGCGCGGCCTGCGCCACACGGTCGAAGAAACCATGCGCGAATCCGCCGCCCCGAGCGATCCCGCCTGGCAAGGCCGCTGGGAACGGGCCGTCACCGCCCTGGGCCTGCCCCTGCACCGCCTGCCCAGCGGCGCCGGCCACGACGCGATGAAACTCCACACTGCCTTCCCCCAGGCCATGCTGTTCGTGCGCGGCGAAAACGCCGGCATCAGCCACAACCCGCTGGAGTCCAGCACCGCGGACGATCTCGACCTCGCCTGCGCCGCCTTCACCCAATTGCTCGACCAACTCGCCGCATCATGACCGACACCCACCTCGCCCCCCGTGAAGCGCTCTACGCGGCGCTCGACCGCTGGATCGACGCCCATTTCGACGAGCAGACCCGCATGTTGCAGGAACTGGTGCGCGTACCCACCGACACCCCGCCTGGCAACAACGCGCCGCATGCCGAACGTACCGCCGAGCTTCTTGCCGAATTCGGCATGGCCGCCGAAAAAATCGCCATTCCCCCGGCGCTCTGCCAGGAGCAGGGCCTGCAATCCATCACCAACCTCATCGTGCGCCGACCGTATGGCGCGGGCGGACCGGTCATCGCGCTCAACGCCCACGGCGACGTGGTGCCCCCAGGGGAAGGATGGACCCACGACCCCTACGGCGGCGACATTGTGGACGGCAAGCTCTACGGCCGCGCCGCCGCCGTGAGCAAATGCGACTTCACCACCTTCACCTTTGCCGTGCGTGCGCTTGAGGCCCTGAGCGTGCCGCTCAAGGGCGGCATCGAACTGCACTTCACCTACGACGAAGAGTTCGGCGGCACCCTCGGCCCCGGCTGGCTGCTCGAGCACGGCCTGACCCGCCCCGACCTGGAAATCGCCGCCGGCTTCAGCTATCAGGTGGTCAACGCCCACAACGGCTGCCTGCAGCTCGAAGTGACCGTGCACGGTGTCATGGCGCATGCCGCCATTCCGCACACCGGCGTGGACGCGCTGCAGGGCGCCGTGGCCATCCTGAACGTGCTCTACGCCCAGAATGCGGTCTATCGCCATCTGCACTCGAAAGTCCAAGGCATTGACCATCCCTACCTCAACGTCGGACTGATCGAAGGCGGCACCAACACCAACGTGGTGCCGGGCAAGGTCATCCTCAAGCTCGACCGCCGCATGATCCCCGAAGAAGACCCGGCTGCGGTCGAAGCCGAACTGCGGCGCGCCATCGAACAGGCCGCCGCCAGCGTGCCCGGCATCTCCGTGGACATCCGCCGCATGCTGCTCGCACGGGCGCTCACCCCGCTGGCCGGTCACGAGAAACTCGCCGCACCGCTGCAGCGCCACGCACAGACCCTTTTCCAGGAGGCCATCCCCATCGTCGGCACGCCGCTCTACACCGATGTGCGCCTCTATGCCGAACACGGCATCCCCGCGGTCATCTACGGTGCCGGCCCCCGCACCGTGCGCGAAAGCAATGCCAAGCGCGCCGACGAACACATCGTCCTCGAAGACCTCCGCCGCGCGACCCAAGTCATCGCCCGCACCCTGCTCGACCTGCTCGAC
>JAJTBQ010000068.1 GCA_021286835.1 Thiomonas sp. | reverse complement strand
TCAACCATGGCCATTTCCGCCGCTGACGTGATTCCGTTGTCGCAGGCCAGGGCGAACCTGTCTGAGCTGGCCGACCTGGTGAAGGCTGGGTCCGAGAAGGTCATCACCAAAAATGGTGAGAGCTACGTCGCCCTCATCGACGCCCAGCGGCTGGACTACTACCACCAGCTTGAACGCGAACGCATTCACCTGCTGCTGATGGATGAGGCCAGCAAAGGCCTTGCGGATGTCGTGGCGGGCAAGGTCAAGGATGCGCGCAGCACGTTGAGCGCCATCAAGCGCCGCCGTGCTGCCAAGGCTGCCGGATAAGAGCAGCCTCGCATCGTGACCGCCAAGCACGTCGTCAAGCTCACCGACCATTTCGAGCGCAACCTTGCAGAACTGGAAGCCTTCTTGGTCGAGGCCGAGGCTGCGCATGCCTTCGACGCGCTGCTGGACGAACTGACGTACACCGTCATCCCCAATCTCGAAACCTTCCCTGGCATGGGGCGCCTTTTCCTCGAGCGACCCACTCGCTCCGTCGAGGTGGGCAACGGCAGGGCTCGCTTGACCCAACAATTGGACGCCCTCGCCAAGGATGGCGAGCTGCGCGAGTACGTGCTGGCGCACTACCTGGTGCTGTATGCGCGGATCAAAGGCACGGTCTATCTGCTTTCGATTCGCCACCAGCGGCAGCTTTCGTTCGATTTCCCGGCGCTATGGCCTTGACTGCCCTGAGCGCACCATTCCGGCGCGCGCGACAGTCGCCTTCTCCCTGAGCAAGTCCACCATCGAGGCCGGCTTCTCGGTCTTTGCTGCAGGCTGTGGTGTGGCCGATCCCACAAACGCAGCCCAGGCCTCCATCATGGGCCTGCGCTGTTCCAGCAAGTCGGTGCGGTGATACGCCGCCTCCACCTTGTTTTGCACCGTGTGTGCCAAGGCCCGCTCGGCCAGATCACGCGGGTAGCCTTGCTCACTGCACCAATCCCGAAAACTCGAACGAAAGCCGTGGGCGGTTGCCCATCGCCCTGGCGTGTCGCTCGGGGCCTGTATGCGCCGCAAGAAGGTCGTCATCGCCATATCCGACAGAACGACCTCATCACGCGGGGAGGGGAAGACCAGGGTGTCATGCAGCCCCTGCAGATTCCGCAGAATGTCCAGCGCGCGATCTGTCAATGGCACCCGGTGCGGCATATGGGCCTTCATTCGCTCGGCAGGAATCGTCCAGATGCGCTGCGTCCAATCGATTTCTTCCCACACCATGCCGCGGGCCTCACCTGAACGACAGGCCGTGAGGATCAAGAACTCCAGAATCGCCCGGCTCACATCGAAGCGTGGGTGGTTCCTCAGGTGTTCGCCGACGAATGCCGGGATCATGCGCCAGGGCATGGCCGGTTGATGTTGCACGCGCACCGCCTTGTCTTGCTGCGCAGGCAGCAGGTGCTGCACCACATCCACCGGGTTCGCCTGACAGTGGCCATGAGCCCAACCCCATGCCATGACGGCATGCATGCGCTGCTTCAGCCTGGAGGCGGTTTCGGCCTTGTCGATCCAGATCGGCCGCAAGACTTGCGCGATGTCTTTGGGTTGAATCGCGTTGAGGGATATTGCGCCCAGCACCGGGAAGGCGAACTCGCGCAAGGTGTAGATCCACTGCGCAGCGTGCTTGGCGTTCTTCCAGCCGGGGAGGAGGGTGCCGTGCAGGATCACTGCCGCCTCTTCGAACGTGGGCACGCTGGGGGCGGGAATCTCTTCCTTGACCTCCAGAGGATCGTCGCCTTGTTCGATCTGCTCGCGCATCTGCAGGGCACGTCGCGCCGCATCCGCAATGGTGACTGCCGGATAGGAACCCAGGCCCGCATTTCGGCGCTTGCCAGAGACGGGGCTGACATAGCGCAGCACCCATTTGCCGTGGCCCTTGGTGCTTCCTGGATGCAGCGCCAGGCCGGTGACGTTGCCGTGCGCTATGGGCTTGTCTTCGGGCTTGAGGGAGCGCGCTTTGAGTTCGGTGAGAGCTGCCATGGTCAGGCTGGAGGAGGATTTCAGTATGCCATCCAGTATGCCACGGAGTGTTTGCTTTGGGTGCTTGTTATTGGGTGCTATCAAACCATGTTCGAACACAAGTCATTGAAAAAAAATGATAAAAGATGCAATACTGGAACTCGTTGGGTCGATAAATTGCGGCCCCTCTCTCCGCCAAGATCAGCCCGAACTGCAGACAAAGGAGTTCGGGCTTTTCTTTTTTATGGCCTCGGCAAAATGAGAACACAAAAAAAACCGCCACATTGAGGCGGTTTTGAGAACATTGGTGCCGGGAGCGGGACTCGAACCCGCACGCTTTTAAGGGCGGTGGATTTTGAGTCCACTGCGTCTACCGATTCCGCCATCCCGGCCGGGAGATCAGGCAATGCGCCTGACGAAAAGCAAAACGGGGAATCGAAATCCCCCGTCAGTGCTTGCTTCAATATTTGGTGCCCAGAAGAGGACTCGAACCTCCACGCCTCGCAGCGCTAGTACCTGAAACTAGTGCGTCTACCAATTCCGCCATCTGGGCAACGAAGACGAGCATCTTAGCATAAAGAATTCGCCTGTAAAGGCTTTCGCGCGTTTTCAAAATGCATCGAGGATGGCGGTGATAATGCAAGCCAGAACAACGTCAAGCTTCATCTCCCGGCGGCGCCAAGGCCGCGACGCTGCAGTGTCTTGCAGCAAAGAAAAGGATCTTCCGTGATTGTTGAAGGTATCGTGCGCGGTCATCGCGATGGTCATGGGTTTGTCACGCCAGACGATGGCGGCCCCGATGTGTATCTCCCGCCCCAGCAGATGCGTACTGTGCTGCACCTGGACAGGGTGCGGGTACGCGTGGGCAAGCCCGACCGTCGGGGGCGGACGGAGGGGCAGATCATGGCCATCCTCGAGCGAAGCACGCGGCCCATCATCGGGCGTTTGTTGCAGGAGGGTGGAACGTGGCTGCTGGCGCCGGAAGACAAGCGCTATGTACAGGACGTCCTGATCTCACCCGAAGGTGTTGGCAAGGCGCGATCTGGCCAGGTCGTGAGTGCCGAGATCACTCAGCCCCCTTTGCCGAATGTGCAGCCTGTGGGACGGGTGCTGGAGGTGCTCGGGGAACTCGATGATCCTGGTATGGAGATTGAAATTGCGGTGCGTAAGTACGGCGTGCCGCACGTTTTTTCGCAGGGGGCATCCAAGGAAAGCGCGGCTTTGCCCGACGCTGTTCGGGAAGCCGACTCGGAGGGGCGGATCGATCTGCGCGACGTGGCGCTCGTGACCATCGACGGTGAAGATGCCCGCGATTTTGACGATGCGGTGTATTGCGAGCCTGCGAAGGTGGGCCGTACCAAAGGCTGGCGGCTGCTGGTGGCCATTGCCGACGTCTCGCACTATGTGCGCGAGGGTACCGAACTGGATGCGGACGCACTGGAACGTGCGACATCCGTGTACTTCCCCAGGCGCGTCATCCCCATGCTGCCGGAGAAATTGAGCAACGGACTGTGCTCGCTGAATCCGCAGGTGGATCGGTTATGCATGGTGTGTGACATGCTGATCACCGCGCAAGGCGAACTCAAGGCCTATCAGTTCTATCCCGCCGTCATGCGTTCGCAGGCGCGGCTGACGTATACGGAGGTTGCGGACATCTTGTCGAATACGGCGGGCAAGTTGGCGCGGGAACGTGCGCCGCTGGTGCCGCATCTGCTCAATCTGCATGCCGTGTTTCATGCGCTGCTGAAGTCTCGGCAGGTTCGGGGTGCGCTTGATCTCGATATCCCGGAAACGCAGATCGTGGTCAATGCCGCGGGCAAGATCGAGACCATCGTGCCGCGGCATCGCAACGACGCGCACCGGCTCATCGAGGAGTGCATGTTGGCAGCCAATGTCTGTGCCGCCGACTTCCTGGAACGCAACAAGCAACTTGCGCTGTATCGCGTGCATGAAGGCCCCACGCCTGAGAAGCTCGAGACATTGCGCACCTTGCTGCGCAATCTCGGGCTCACGCTGGGCAGCAAAGGCACGCCTGAGCCGGCTGACTATCAGACCTTGGCGCAGTCCATCGAGGACAGGCCGGACGCCTTGCAGATCCAGACGCTCCTGCTGCGGTCCATGCAGCAGGCCATCTACACGCCCCACAACAGCGGACATTTTGGCTTGGCCTATCCGGCTTACACCCATTTCACCAGTCCGATTCGACGTTATCCCGATCTGCTTACGCACCGGGGCATCAAGGCCATACTGCACGGCTCGCGCTACACCCCGAAGTTCAGCGAGCGCATTGCACTCAATCGAGGTGAACAGAATGCGCGTCGTGTGCCGCAGCGTCAGGTCGCCAGCGTGGCGCCTGCAGCACCTGTAAGCAAGCAGCAGGCCAAAGACATGCCGATTTGGGAATCGGCGGGTGTGCATTGCTCTGCCAACGAGCGACGAGCCGACGAGGCCAGCCGAGACGTCGAGAGCTGGCTGAAGTGCTGGTATATGCGCGACAAACTGGGCGAGGAGTATGCGGGGACGATCACTGCGGTCACCAGTTTTGGCCTGTTTGTGCAATTAGACGCGCTGTTCGTCGAAGGGCTGGTCCATGTGTCCGAGATCGGGGCCGATTATTTTCGCTATGACGAGGCCCGAGGTGAGCTGCGGGGGGAACGCACGGGCATTCGCTATGCCTTGGGGGGGCGTCTGCTCGTGCAGGTCAGCCGCGTCGATCTCGACGGCAGAAAGATTGACTTCCGCATGGTGCGCGAAGGCGGAAAATCCATGCCGTCCAACAAGCCCCTGCCCACGTCCGGTGAGATCAAGGGGATCGATGAGGATGTGTTCGCGCTGAATCCGCAGATGTCGGCGGGGATGCGCAAACCCCGAGCATCGGCCAACGCCGCGGCGAAGGCCGTGGGCAAAAATGCGCGCCGCTCGGCCGAGGTGCCGGTCAAGACCCCTTCGGCCGTCGCGTCCAAAGGTAAGGCCGCCAAGGGAAAGGCGTCAGCCGCGCGCAAGGCAGGTCAATCGGGTAGTTCGCGCAAGCGGGCCCGTTGAAGGCGGCCAGAAAGACTCAGACGGCTGGCGGAATGGCTGGCGTAGCCGCAGGTGCAGCGGCTTGACCGTGCCGGGTCTTGAGACGGCCCTTTTCGGACAGACGCATCCAGTTCCGAAGGGCGATCATGCTGGCCAGCACCATGGCGAACGACCCTGGAATCCACAGGATCAGGCCGCCCAGGTGTTGGTCGGTCAGAGGGTCGAGATTCAGCGCTCGGCCGCAAATCTCGTAGATCGGGTAGTAGTCCGTCATGCTCAGGGCGAGGATGGCACCCCACACCATCGTCGGCAGCATGGCCAGCAGCGGCAGGAATACGCGTTTGCCTGGAGATAGATGCGCGGGCGGGTTGGGGCGCGTATCCAGAACCAGCCACCAGAACAAGAGGCCATCGAGTGCCATGCTCCAGTTCATCAAGCGGTAGGTCGGCGCGTTGAGCATGACAAAGGGATGGAACGAAGGAATCAGCCAAAGCAGCGCCATGCCGCCAAAAAGAAAGGCGGCGAACAATGGGTTGAACAACACCACTTTGAATCCCCGGACCATGGCCGAGCGATTCAACGGCTTGAGCCACCGCAGGCGCCAGTTCAACGGAATACCCGCGCGCAAGGTCGTCAGCGGATAGCTCCACATGATGAGCAGGGGCGCAAAATCATGCAGCGAGAGCTGCTGGGTGATGTGCACAAAGAACTGATGTTCGGCGTAGTAATCCCAGCGGGTCTGAAAGGCCTGCCACATCAGTACCCATCCGAGCCAGAACCGGACTTGGCGCGAGACGGAGGTCTGCCGTCTGCGGCAACCGCGGACGTAGACGACCGCTGCCGCCACCAGCAGGAAGAGGGCGGTCGGAGACAGTTCCCAGGGAATGAACCAGCGCAACAGGGCATCCATGCCGGAAGAATGAAAGACGAAGTCTGTTGAAGGTGAAAACAGCACTTTAGCGTGGACGGCGCAAGGTCTGGTCATGCGCGGGCCAAGACATGAAAAACCCGGCGGGAAGCCGGGTTGAGGAAGCGAGGGGCCGCGAGGCTCAGTCCAGCGTACGTATCACGTCGCGCAGGATGGACATGATCTGGTCGATCTGACCACGCTCGATGATGAGTGGCGGAGACAAGGCAATCGTGTCGCCGGTATACCGCACGAGCAGTCCGCGGGCGTAGCACGCCACAAAGGCCTCATAGGCACGCTTGCCGACTGCGCCTGGGCGAGACTCCAGTTCAATGGCACCGATCAATCCGATGTTGCGCAGATCCTTGACATGCCGGACATCGCTCAATGCATGCAATGCCTCCTGCCAGTCATGCGCAATGCCCTCGTCCTGGACGCGGGTGAGCAGGTTCTCGCGCTTGTAGATCTTCTGCGCGGCAACCGCCGCTGCCATGGCTAGAGGATGGCCAGAATAGGTGTAACCATGGAAAAACTCGACCGCGTTCTCCGGCGATCCGTTCACCACGGTGTCGTAAATGCCGTTGCGGACGAAGACGGCTCCCAGGGGGACGGCTGCGTTGTTCACCGCTTTGGCGCTGGTGATGATGTCGGGCGTGACCTTGAAATACTGCGCGGCAAACGGCGTGCCCAGACGGCCGTAGCCGGTGATCACTTCGTCGAAAATGAGCAGGATGCCGTACTTGTCGCAGATGGCACGGAGCCGTTCGAGATAGCCCTTGGGCGGTACGAGAACGCCGGTCGACCCTGCCACGGGCTCGACGATGACCGCGGCGATATTGCTCGCATCGTGCAGCGCGACGATGCGCTCGAGATCGTCGGCAAGGTGTCCGCCCCATTCGGGAACGCCCCGAGAAAACGCTTGATGCTCGGCCGAATACGTATGCGGCAGATGATCCACGTTGGGCAGTAGAGCACCGCGAAAAACCTTGCGATTCGCCACCATGCCACCCACGGAAATGCCACCGAATCCCACCCCGTGATAACCACGCTCACGGCCGATGAACAGCGTGCGCGTTCCATCGCCGCGAGCACGGTGATAGGCCAGGGCGATCTTCAGGGCCGAATCCACCGATTCCGATCCCGAATTGGTGAAGAACACTTTTTTCAGGTCGGCAGGGGCGATGTCGGCCAGCAGATTGGCCGCCTCGAACTGGATGGGGTGTCCCATCTGGAACGGAGGCGCATAATCCATTTCCTGGGCCTGATGGGCGATGGCTGCGCTGATTTCCTGGCGTCCATGTCCGGCATTGACGCACCAGAGGCCAGACGTTCCATCCAGAATCTGCCGCCCGTCATGCGAGCGGTAATACATACCTGCGGCACTGACCAGCAGGCGGGGTGAGGCCTTGAACTGCCGGTTGGCGGTAAACGGCATCCAGAGCTGGTCCATTGATGGCAGCTCGGTCATTGCGCCAGAACGCTGAAGTTCGGCTTGATCCATGAAACTCTCCTGTGAACGGGTGTGAGCGTCGCCCGAATGTGTTCTTCTACGAGCCCCTCAAATATAGCGAAGGCCCATCTCCCAAAAGCAGACCGCCCGCTGCACAAATGAAAAAGCCCCGCAGAGCGGGGCTTTTCGTTTGGCGATCAGCTCGGTTCGCTGATCTGGGCCTTACTTGGTGACCATGTGGGTTCCGACAACCTCAACCACGGTACGGCGGTTGGGGGCCTGGCACTCGACTTGGCTCTTGAAAGAACCCTTGCAGCTCTTGGGATCGACGCGGAAATCGGTCTTGCCCTTGCCTTCGACATAGACCTTGTCCGCCGGAACGCCCTTGCTCACCATATAGGCCTTGACGGCTTCAGCGCGGCGAACAGAAAGCTTCTGGTTGTAGGCCACGCTGCCGAAGCTGTCGGTGTAGCCGGTGGCGATCACGACTTCCAGGTTGATGGCCTTGACCTTGTCAGCCAGCTCGTCGAGCTTCTCTTTGCCAGCAGGCAGCAGAACAGCCTTGTTGAACTGGAAGAAGGCGTCGGCGTTGTAGGTGACCTTTTCGCTCACAGGCACGGGTGCCGGAGCGGGGGCGGGCTCCGGAGCCGGAGCGGGGGCAGGCGCGGGAGCCGGGGCAGGCGCGGGTTCTGCCTTGGCAACCACCGGCAGGCCGCAAGCTTCGCTGGAGGCCGTGGCCGGGGTCCAGAAATTGTCTTGCCAGCACAGCTTGCTGTCACCGTTCATCCAGGTCAGACCATACGGGTCTTGCCAGTTGTTGATGCTGCGGGCGTCTTGTGCGTGGGCAACAGTCAGGGATGACGTTGCGATAACCGCTGCAGCGAACAATTTTGCGATTTTTTGGGGGTGGGTCATGTTTTTTCCTCTCGGTCGTTGATCGTTCATCGCAGCCATAACTGCGTGTTGCCATCATAAACGACGGGATGAATTCCGTATGAACGATTGCAACGGAGATTCGTTCATTGGCCGGACATCCCGTAGCCAAGCTCACTACTAGTAAACCCGGATGTATTGTGCCACAGCATGGATGACGTTCAATCGTTTCGGAAATGGCTTTACGGTTGACCTGGAACACCGGCAGGAGATGTTGTCATTCTGCAACGTCGGTACGTTTTGCGCTCAGATCAGGCCATCGCGCCAGCCGCGTGGCTCTGGTGTCCGTCGCAGAAACTCGGGCTGCTAACATCAGCCGCTTGACTTGGAACGCACTCGCCCGAGAGCGTTACCCGGTGTGGTTGGGGCACTTGCCTGGTCGCTCCAGCGTCTGATTCACTGCCGAAAAGCGCTCACTCATGTCTGTCTTTGCCAAAGAAACACTGCCTATCAGCCTAGAGTCGGAGATGCGCCGCTCCTATCTCGATTACGCCATGAGCGTGATCGTGGGGCGCGCCCTGCCCGATGTGCGTGATGGCCTCAAGCCGGTACACCGGCGCGTGTTGTATGCCATGCATGAGTTGAGCAATGCGTGGAACCGGCCCTACAAGAAATCGGCACGTATCGTCGGTGACGTCATTGGTAAGTATCACCCGCATGGCGACCAATCGGTGTACGACACCATTGTGCGCATGGCGCAGGACTTCTCGCTGCGCTACATGCTGGTGGACGGGCAGGGCAACTTCGGCTCGGTGGACGGCGACAACGCCGCGGC
>JAJTBQ010000067.1 GCA_021286835.1 Thiomonas sp. | reverse complement strand
GCTGCACACAAGACGCCGCTGCCGGGACTACTGCCAGCTTCCGATGTCGGCATTGGCCCCCTCTCCGCCGGGTTTGCCGTCTGCGCCATAGCTGAATACGTCCACCGGACCCTTCACGCCCGGATTGAGGTACTGATACGGATTGCCCCAAGGGTCGGTCGGGAGCTTTTCAAGGTAGGGCTTCCAGTTGTTCGGGATCGGGGGGGTGGTCGGCTTGACCACCAGCGCCTGCAAACCCTGCTGCTGACTGGGATAGATGCCGTTGTCGAGCTTGTACAGCTTGAGCGCCTGCATCAGGGTGGCGATATCCGTCTTGGCGGCGGTCTGACGCGCCTCGTCGGTGCGGCCCATGATGTTGGGCACGATGAGCGCGGCCAGCACGCCCATGATGACCAGGACCACCATGAGTTCGATCAAGGTGAATCCCCTAGCCTTGCGGGGTGCGGCAAGAACCATCAAACCTTCCTTCATCAACTTCACCTTTCGAGACACACCGGGCCTAGCCCTGTCTTCCATCCCCGCAGGCGGCGCCACGGAACGGCCTGGGAACGCGCGCTGGGCGGACAAGTGAGCGGATAATAAAGGCCTCATGTTGCGAACCTCGATCCCATTCCCCGCCATGAACAGTGCCTCTGCGCATCGCAGCCGGCAGGTGGCCCTGATGCTTGGCGTTCTGCTGGCGTTCGCCTGCGCGGCGCTTGCCGTGACCTGGGTGCTGCGACTGGTGGCGTCGCCGCAGACGGTTCCGGCGGGCGCGCAGCTCATCGGCGCGCTCTCGCCCGAACAGGCCGCGCAGCAGGCGGCAAGGCTGTTCGGCGCCGAGCCAGTGGGCGCGGCCAGTGCCGCCCAGGCCGCGCCGAGCAGATTTCGTCTGTACGGCGTGATTGCCGGGGGAGACAGCGGCTCGGCGCTGATCGGCGTCGATGGCAAACCGCCCCGCGCCGTCCGCGTGGGCGACCCTGTCGCGCCCGGCGTCGTCCTGCACGCCACCGGCTACAAGAGGGTCTGGCTGGATCGGGACGGAACACGCCAGGAACTCAGGATGGATCCGCAGCGAGCCTCTGCCACGGGCTTCACCCCACCCAGCTTCGCGCAGCGGCCCCAGCCCTTCCCGCAGCCCACCCTGGCGGCGCCAGGCATTGCGCCGGCCCCTGTTTCGGCGCCACCCGCCACGGACAACGAGCGTTAGGGCGCGCGGAACAAGGTCTTCCGACGGGGCGCGCCGGAGCGCAAATCAACCTGTTACGGCGATTGCGGGCGCGCATTTTTATAATGCGGCCATTGTCTGGCGCCTTCTGGACCTCATATCGAGGAACGAGACCTGCCGTTTCCGGGCCTTCCGATTTCACGGGATTTCCACCATGCCGATCTACGCTTACAAATGTGATGCCTGCGGCCACACCATGGACGCACTGCAAAAGATGTCAGACGCGCCGCTGACCGACTGCCCGCATTGCGGCAAACCGGCGCTGCACAAACAGCTCACCGCAGCGGGCTTCCAGCTCAAGGGCTCGGGCTGGTACGCCACCGATTTCAAGGGCGGCGGCGCCAGCGCCGCGGCTGCCCCCGCGGCGGCCGCGGCCTCTTCTACGGACAGTGCGGCGCCCGCCGCGTGCGGAGCTTCGTGCGCCTGCCATTGATGGTCCGCAGGGCCAGATGGCCTTCCGCCAGGGCGCTCGGCTCGCTGAAGCGCCCCGGCCCTTTCCCTAACCTCCAAGCCTTCCTCATTCCGGAAGGCTGTTTCGTTCCATGAGCCTGAAAAGCATTTTCATCGCGGGCATGCTGGTCTGGCTGCCGCTGACCATCACCATCTGGGTGCTGTGGCAGTTGCTGGCCGTGTTCGATGGCATCTTCCGGGCCATGGTCAGCGCGCTGAGCACGGTGGCGCCCGGCCTGGCCCCGGCGCTGGACAAGCTGGTGAACATTCCCGGCGTGGGTGTGGTGCTGGTGCTGGCGGCCATTTTCCTCACCGGCCTGGCCGTGGCCAATATGGTCGGGCAGTGGTGGCTGGCCCGCTGGGACGGGCTGATGGCCCGCATTCCGCTGGTCAAGACGATCTACAGCAGCGTCAAGCAGGTGTCGGACACGCTGTTTTCGAGCAGCGGCAACGCCTTCCGCAAAGCCTTGCTGGTGCAGTATCCGCACCAGGGCGCGTGGACGATCGCGTTCATGACGGGCACGCCCGGCGGCGAGGTTGCCGAGCACCTGCAGGGCGATCATGTCAGCGTCTATGTGCCGACCACCCCCAACCCGACCTCCGGCTTTTTTCTGATGCTGCCCCGCAGCGAGGTGATCGAGCTGCAGATGAGTGTGGACACTGCGCTCAAATACATCATTTCCATGGGCGTGGTCGTGCCTGGCGGACCCAACAACCCGCAGGTGCACTGAGCGCCGGCGTTCCCATTCTTCCTCTCCCTGCACCCTGCGCCGAAGCCGCAGGACCGTTTTCCGAAAGTACCTCTCCAACATGAGTCTGCGTAGCCAATATTGCGGTCAGGTGACCGAAGCCCAACTGGGGCAAACCGTGTCGTTGTGCGGCTGGGTGCATCGCCGCCGCGATCATGGCGGGGTGATCTTCATCGACCTGCGCGACCGCGAAGGCCTGGTGCAGGTCGTGTGCGACCCCGATCGCGCCACCATGTTCGCCACGGCCGAAGGCCTGCGCAACGAGTTCTGCGTGCAGGTGCAGGGCCTGGTGCGGCCGCGTCCGGCTGGCACCGAAAACGAGGGCATGACCTCGGGCAGGATCGAAGTGCTGTGCCATGACATCACCGTGCTCAACGCCTCGGTCACGCCGCCGTTCCAGCTCGACGACGACAACCTGTCCGAGACCACGCGGCTGACCCATCGCGTGCTCGACCTGCGCCGTCCGCAGATGCAGCACAACCTCAAGCTGCGCTACCGGGTTGCGATGGCGGTGCGCCGCTTCCTCGACGCCCAGGGCTTCATCGACATCGAAACGCCCATGCTCACCAAGAGCACGCCCGAAGGTGCGCGCGATTACCTGGTGCCCAGCCGTGTGCACGACGGCGAGTTCTTCGCCCTGCCGCAGTCGCCCCAGTTGTTCAAACAGATGCTCATGGTCTCGGGTTTCGACCGCTATTACCAGATCACCAAGTGCTTCCGCGACGAGGATCTGCGCGCCGACCGCCAGCCCGAGTTCACCCAGATCGACTGCGAGACCTCCTTCCTGAACGAGCAGGAGATCCGCGACCTGTTCGAGACCATGATCCGCGGCGTGTTCAAGGACGTGCTCGGCGTGGAGCTGGCCAACCCCTACCCGGTCATGACCTATGGCGAGGCCATGGCCCGCTTCGGCTCCGACAAGCCCGACCTGCGGGTGAAGATGGAGTTCACCGAACTCACCGACGTGATGGGCGATGTGGACTTCAAGGTGTTCTCCGGCCCGGCCACCACTCCCGGCGGCCGCGTGGTCGCGCTGCGCGTGCCCGGCGGCGGCGAGATGAGCCGCAGCGAGATCGACGCCTACACCGAGTTCGTCAAGATCTACGGTGCCAAGGGGCTGGCCTGGATCAAGGTCAACGACGCGAGCAAAGGCCGCGATGGCTTGCAGTCGCCCATCGTCAAGAACCTGCACGACGCCGCGATTGCCGCCATCCTCGCCCGCAGCGGTGCGCAAAACGGCGACCTGCTGTTCTTCGGCGCCGACAAGTCCAAGATCGTGGCCGACGCCATCGGCGCCCTGCGGGTCAAGATCGGCCACAGTGATTTCGGCAAGAGCCACGGCCTGTTCGAGAACGTCTGGAAGCCGCTCTGGGTCGTCGACTTCCCCATGTTCGAGTTCGACGAAGACAACCAGCGCTGGGCCGCCGTGCACCACCCCTTCACCGCACCGAAGGACGGCCATGAGGAGCTGATGGACAGCGCCCCCGAGAAGTGCATCGCCAAGGCCTACGACATGGTGCTCAACGGCTGGGAGATCGGCGGCGGCTCGGTGCGCATCCACCGCGCCGAAGTGCAGAGCAAGGTGTTCTCCGCGCTCAAGATCGGCCCCGACGAGGCCCGCGCCAAGTTCGGCTTCCTGCTCGACGCCCTGCAATACGGCGCCCCGCCGCACGGCGGCATCGCCTTCGGCCTGGACCGCATCGTCACCATGATGACCGGCGCCCAGAGCATCCGCGACGTCATCGCCTTCCCCAAGACCCAGCGCGCCCAGTGCCTGCTGACCAACGCGCCCAGCCCGGTCGATGAGAAGCAGCTCAAGGAACTGCACATCCGCCTGCGCAATCCGCAGCCGGGGATGTAAGAAGGACTGAACCGTGCCCCGCATCGACGACCCCACTCACGACCACGAAGCCGGTGTGCTCGACGGCACCCTCGACACCACCCGCATCGACGATACCCGCATCAAGGCGGTTCGGGCGCTGGTGTCGCCTGCTCTGTTGCTGGAGGAGTTGCCAGTGACCGAGGAGGTGGAGAACGTGGTGGAGCGCAGCCGCGCGGCCGTGGCCGATGTGCTGCAGGGACGCGACGACCGTCTGGTGGTGGTGGTCGGACCATGCTCGATCCACGATCACGATCAGGCGATGGACTACGCCCGACGCCTCAAGGCCGAGGCGGGTGCGCTGGACGACGCGCTCGTCGTGGTGATGCGGGTGTACTTCGAGAAGCCGCGCACCACAGTGGGCTGGAAAGGCTACATCAACGACCCGCGGCTGGATGGCAGTTTCCGCATCAACGAGGGCCTGCAGCGCGCGCGCCAGTTGCTGCTCGACATCAATGCCCTGGGGCTGCCCGCGGGCACCGAGTTTCTCGATCTGCTGTCGCCGCAGTATTTCAGCGACCTGATCGCCTGGGGCGCGATCGGCGCGCGCACGACGGAAAGCCAGAGCCACCGCCAGCTCGCTTCGGGTCTGAGTTGCCCGGTGGGATTCAAGAACGGCACCGACGGCGGGGTGCAGGTGGCGGCCGATGCCATGGTGTCGGCCGCCAGCGGCCATGCCTTCATGGGCATGACCAAGATGGGCGTGGCGGCGATTTTCGAGACCCGCGGCAATGCCGACTGCCACGTCATCCTGCGCGGTGGCAAGGCACCGAACTTCGACGCCGCTTCGGTGGACGCGGCCTGTGCCGTGCTCGCCAAGGCGGGTCAGCGCGAACAGGTGATGATCGACTGTTCGCATGCCAATTCGGCCAAGCAGCCGCGCAAGCAGATGGAGGTGGCCGCCAGCATCGCGCAGCGCATCGCCGCGGGCGAGCGGCGCATCGTCGGCGTGATGGTCGAAAGCCATCTGTGCGAGGGCCGGCAGGATCTCAAGCCCGGCCAGACGCCCGCACCCGGCGTGTCCATCACCGACGCCTGCCTGGGCTGGGACGATACGGTCCCCTTGCTGCGCGGGCTGGCCGACGCGGTGCGCTCGCGCCGGTCAGGCGGAGCACCTCAGCCCCGCGCAGCGGCGTAAGCGCGCCAGAAGGCTTCGTCCTGAGTCTGCGTGAAGTTGATGCGCATGCGGGTGGAGGGTTGCTGCTGAGGATCGAACAGGTGGCCGGGAGCGAGTAGGTAACCGGCATCGAGCAGGCGCTGCGCCAGCGTGGCCGTGTCCACGCCGGTGTCCACCCAGCCCAGCAGTCCGCGCGGCGGGGTAACGAAGCGGCAGCCCGCTTTCTCGGCCAAGCGCACCGAACGCGCGCGCGCCGCATCCAGACGATCGCGCACCTGCTGCGTGGTGCGCCGCAACTGCCCCTGCCCCAGCACATGGGCCAGAGCCCGTTCGCTGATCGTGGGCGTGGTGAGCACGGCCAGCAACTTCTGATCGATGAGTCGGTCGATGATGCCCGGCGCCGCGGCCACGAAGCCCACGCGCCAGCCGGGCGCGAGGATCTTGGAGAAGCCGCTGAGGTAAATGGTGTGCTCCAACTGGTCGAGCACGCTCATGCGCGGGCTGCTCGGCTCAGTCAGGGCGGCATAGACGTCGTCTTCGACCACCTGAAAGCCGTGGCGCTGCGCGAGCTGCAGCACGCGGTGCGCGCTGGCCGCGCTGAGACTCTGCCCCGTGGGGTTGTGCAGCACGCTCACGCAGATGAACAGGCGCGGCGCATGGGCGCGGGCCAATTGATCGAGGATGTCCAGATCGGGGCCGTCGGCACCTCGGGGGACGGGCAGCAGTTTGAGCCCGTGGTGCGCCATCTGCGCGAACTGCATCGCCCAGCCGGGGCTCTCGACCAGCACCGCGTCGCCCGGGCGCGTGAGGGCGCGAAGCACCAGATCCAGGGCCTGCGATGCGCCATTCGTGGTCAGGATCTGTGGCGGCGGCGCTTGCAGGGACAGGCCGGCCAATTGCCGCGACAAGGCCTCGCGCAAAGCCAGGTCGCCCTGCGGATGCCCATAGTGCAGCGAAACCTGCTCCAGTTCACTCGCCCGGGCCATTCGCCGCAGAGCCGACCCCAACGCAGGGCTGTCCAGCCATGGCGCGGGCAGCACACCTGAGCCGGGTGCACCGCGCAGCGCCACCGCGGCGCCTGCCCCCATCTGATGAAACATGCCGCGCACCAGCGCGGTGGCGTGCGTAGGCGGCATCATGGGCGCGGCAACCTCGGTCTGCGCGGCGCCACGCCTTGCCGCTGCCGGCGCTTGCGACTCCTCGGCCGCCCGCACGAAATACCCGCGCTGGGCGCGCGCCTCCACCAGCCCGAGGGCCTGCAGCCGGTCGTAGGCCGCCACCACGGTTTGCGTGCTCAGCCCATAGCGCTTCGCACAGTCGCGCACCGAGGGCAGGCGGCTGCCAGGGGGCAGCAAACGGTTGCGGATGCGGGCCGCAAACTGCGTCCCGAGTTGTTCCGCCAAGGTGGCCGACGCATGGCGTTGCAGCGTGACTGTCTCGCCATTCGCGAAAACTGTATCGGTTGAATCCGCCATACAGACCTTTTTTTGTAGTGATGAAGTGTATTGGTACTGTATTGCCATGAACCCTAAGCTGCAATGCATGTCCACACCATCCGCCTCCACCGCTCGAACTCCCGCCCGGACCTCCGCGCACGGCAAGGCGCTGGCCCTGGGTCTGCTCGGCGTGGGGCTGTTTGCGCTTTCGCTGCCGATGACGCGCCTGGCCGTCGGTTCGACCCAGTCGCCGCAACTCTCGCCCGAGTTCGTGGCGCTGGGGCGCGCTGCGGTGGCGGGCCTGCTCGCAGCCATCTGGCTGGCATGGCAACGCGCGCCCTTGCCCGGCCGCCGCGACTGGGCTCTGCTGGCCGCGATGGCAGGCGGTGTGGTGTTCGGCTTCCCCTTGCTGACCTCCATCGCCCTGCGTGAGGTCGATGCGGTGCACGCCTCGCTCATTCTGGCCCTGCTGCCCTTGTTCACCGCGGCGCTGGGCGCTCTGCTGGCAGGTCAACGTCCGTCTGCCGGGTTCTGGCTCTGCGCCCTTCTGGGCGCCGCCCTGGTGATGACCTACGCCCTGCTGCACGGTTCAGGGCCTCTGGTCCTGAAGCTGCGCCTGGCCGATGGTCTGCTGGCGGCAGCCATGCTGTCGGCTGCGGTGGGCTATGCCCTGGGCGGCCACCTCACGCGGTCTCGCCCTGCCGGGCAGGTGATCGGCTGGGCGCTGGTGCTCAGCCTGCCCCTCACCGTGCCTGCAGCGTGGTGGCTGCGCCCCGTTGCTCCGGTGCAGCCCTCGGCCTGGAGCGGTTTCGCTTATGTGGCCGTGGTGTCGATGTGGCTGGGTTTCCTGGCCTGGTACCGGGCCCTCGCTCTGGGCGGCACCGTGCGCATCTCGCAGCTGCAACTGCTACAACCTTTCTTGTCGATGCTGGCCGCGGCGGCCTTGCTGCATGAAGTGCTCAATATCACCACGCTTCTGTTCGCTGGCGCCGTGCTGGCCGTCGTTTTTGTCGCGCGGCGCATGCCAGTGCATGATGCGCCGCACCCTGTTCCTGGCTCCCGGAGTTGACCCATGGCCATCACCTTGTCGCAGCGCAGCGCGCACTACACCGCTTCCCCGATTCGCGAATTGCTCAAGCTCACCGAGCAGCCCGGCATGATCTCGCTGGCCGGCGGTCTGCCCGCGCCGGAGAGCTTTCCGGTGCAGGCCTTGCGTGCAGCCTGTGCCGAAGTTCTCGACACGCAGGCCCAGGGGGCGCTGCAGTATGGCCCGAGCGAAGGCATTGCGCCTTTGCGCGAGTGGGTGGCCGTGCAATTGCGAGCACAGGGCATCCCGGCCCAGCTTGACGAGGTGCTCATCACCAGCGGTTCGCAGCAGGGGCTCGATCTGGTGGGGCGCGTCCTGATCGATCCGGCCAGCACCGTGCTGGTGGAACGCCCGACTTATCTCGGCGCGCTGCAGGCCTTCGCGCCTTACGGGCCACGCTTTGCCGATCTCGACGACGATGCCGAGGGCGCGCTGCCGACGCTGGACACCCCGGCGCATCGCGGCGCGCGCATGGTCTATCTGCAGCCCAACTTCCGCAATCCCACGGGGCAGACCATGAGCACCGCACGCCGCGCGCAATGGGCGCAGACCTTGCGGGACCAGCCGATCGCCCTGGTGGAAGACAACCCCTACGGCGATCTGTGGTTCGATCAGCCGCCGCCGGCCCCGCTGGCCGCGCAGCTGCCCGGCCAGAGCATTCTTCTGGGCAGTTTCTCCAAGGTGTTGTCGCCCGGACTGCGCCTCGGCTACATCCACGCCCCGGCCGAGGTCATCGCCAAAATGACGCTGGCACGCCAGGCCGCCGACCTGCAGACCTCGAGCCTGACGCAGCGCCTGGTGCTCAAGGTGCTGGAACATGGTGTGCTCGAAGCGCAGCTGCCCCGCATCCGCGCGCTGTACCGCGGCCAGCGCGACGCCATGCTCGCCGCCCTCGAACGCCACATGCCAGATACCGTGCGTTGGGAAACGCCGCAAGGCGGCATGTTCATCTGGCTGTCTCTGCCGGAAGGCGCCGACGCCACGGCGCTGCTGCCCCTGGCCCTGGCGCGCAAGGTGGCCTATGTGCCGGGCACGGCGTTCTACGCCGCGGGCACGGCCCCACGCAACACCCTGCGACTGTCTTACGCCACGGCCACGCCCGAACAGATCGCCACCGCCATCGCGCAACTTGGCGGCGTTTTCTCGCAGACCCAGTCCCGCCCGCACCATGACCCATCCGTTCTTGCAGCTTGATGTCTTCGCCCCCGCGCCGCTGCGCGGCAATCCCCTGGCCGTGGTGGACCAGGCCGACGATCTGGATAC
>JAJTBQ010000066.1 GCA_021286835.1 Thiomonas sp. | reverse complement strand
GAAGGCTATGAGCTGGCCGTGTCCAAGCCGCGCGTGGTGTTCAAGGACGTGGACGGCGTACGCCAGGAGCCCATCGAACTGGTGACGGCCGACATCGAAGAAGGCCATCAGGGCGGGGTGATGCAGGCCCTGGGCGAGCGCAAGGGCGAACTGGTCAATATGGAGCCGGACGGCCGCGGCCGCGTGCGTCTCGAATACCGTATTCCGGCGCGCGGCCTGATCGGCTTCACCAACGAATTCCTCAACCTGACCCGCGGCTCCGGACTGATCTCCAACATCTTCGACGGCTACGAGGCGCACAAGGGCGAGATTGCCGGACGCAAGAACGGCGTGCTGATCTCGATGGACGACGGTGAAATTTTCACCTACGCCCTGGGCAAGCTCGATGATCGCGGTCGCATGTTCGTGAAAGCTGGCGACCCGGTGTATGAAGGCATGATCGTGGGCATTCACAGCCGCGACAACGACCTGGTGGTCAACGCGACCCGCACCAAGCAGCTCACCAACTTCCGCGTGTCGGGCAAGGAAGACGCCATCAAGATCACCCCGCCCATCGACCTCACGCTGGAGTACGGCGTGGAATTCATCGAAGACGACGAGCTGGTCGAAATCACCCCCAAGAGCGTTCGTCTGCGCAAGCGCTACCTGACCGAGAACGAGCGCAAGCGCGCCGGCCGCTCGGCCTGATCGACTCTCGAGCCCGGCGCGCGGATCATGGCGACCCAGAGCTGGTGAATTTTTCGGGCATGTCCGAAAGGCGCGTCAAACCGCTCCCGATCGAGGCGCAAAGCACAGCCATAGCGCGGGCTATGGCGAGCATTTGCAACGACGAGCTGGGGCGTTTTGACGTGCAAGGCGGGCACGGCTGAAATGTTCACAAGCTCTCGGTCCCATTCGCGTGCCGTGTTCGCCATGGTCGGCGCCACGCTGCTTTGGAGCGTGGCGGGCGTGGTCACGCGCCATCTCCATCATCAGAACGGCCTCGATCTGGTGTTCTGGCGCAGCGGCTTTGCCGCGCTCGGGGTTCTCGCCTGGCTGCTCTGGCGCCAGGGGCTCCGCGGTCTGGCGCGCGATGTGCGGTACGCCTCGCCGCTGTTGTGGCTTTCGGCCGTGTTCTGGGCGGTGATGTTCACCGCCTTCATGGTCGCTTTGACGCTCACCACGGTGGCGCAGACCCTGATCGCCGACAGTCTCAGCCCGCTGATTGCCGCCTTGCTGGGCCGGCTGATCCTGCGTCACGCCTTGCCGGCGCGTACCTGGCTGGCCATCGCGCTTGCGATCGCCGGCATGGGATGGATCGGCTGGCAGAACCTGCATCATGCGCATGGATCGACGCAGTTGCTCGGCATGCTGGTGGCGTTGGCGGTGCCGTTCAGCGCGGCCTCCAACTGGGTCAGCCTGCGACGTGCCGGCGCGGCGGTGCCGATGCAGGCTGCGGTGATGTTCGGCGCCTTGTTCTCGGTGCTGGCCGTGGTGTTTCCCGCATGGCCCGTGGCGGTGGACCTGCACGATGTCCTCTGGCTCGCCTTTCTGGGCGTTTTCCAGTTGGCCATCCCGGGGCTGTTGGCAGTCTGGGCGGCGCAGCGATTGGCGCCCGCGGAAGTGGGACTGCTCGGATTGCTGGAGGTGGTGTTCGGTATTCTCTGGGCATGGATAGGCGCGGGGGAGCAGCCCGCTGTGGGAACGCTGATCGGCGGCGGGCTGATTCTGTTCGCGCTCGTCGGCAACGAATGGTGGGGATGGCGTCGGTTCAGATGGGAGGCGCGTACATGTATGAACGGGTGTGGCGAGGGGGAGGGGCGGCCGCTCTGAGCGTGCTGTTGCTGGCGGGTTGCGGTGGAGGAGGATCGGCGGCCGGCACGACGCCGGTCTCGCAGGCCCCGCAAACGTCCACGGCGACGGCCGAGCGCAGCACGCCCATGGGCGTACTGGTGCCGCTTTACGGCTATCCGCTGGTTTCGAGCGGTAGCGGCACCTCGTACACGACCTCGGACAGCCCGGCCTGGACACAGGTCGCGGCTGGTGCGGCCATGGTGCCCACGGTGGCCATCATCAACCCGAGCAACGGTCCGGTCGCCTGCAGTTCACCGCCCTCAGCCACGCTGAGTGCGTTTGCGCAGGGGATCGGCCTGTTGCATGCGGCAGGCGTGACGGTGCTGGGCTATGTCGAGACCGATTTTGGCCAGCGCGATCTGGCCCAGGTGAAGGCCGATGTGCAGACCTACGCGCAGTGCTACGGCGTCGACGGCGTGTTTTTCGACGAGGTGTCGCGTCAGGCCAGCCAGGCGAGCTATTACGGCCAGGCCGCGGCCGCCGCGCGTGCGGACATCACGCCAGCCGGTGGCAAGACAGCGCTGGTCGCCATCAATCCGGGCACCTATCCCGACAGCACGATTGCCGCCACGGCCGACATCACCGTCATGCACGAAAGCGCCGATCTCAATCTCTCGGCCGTGCCCGCCGGACTGAGCGGCTATGCGCCTGCCAGGTTCGCCTACCTGGCGCTTGGGCTGAACAATCTGCCGCAGCTTCAAACCAGCATGCTCTCCACTCTGTATCAGCAGGGTTTGGGCTATGTCGATCTGACGGATCAGGGGGCTGGCAACGACCCATGGGCCGCGCTGAGTACGCAGTACACGGCGATGATCCAGACCCTTCGGCAGTTGAACCAGGAACAGCACTGAGGCCGCGCGCGGCCTTCCGGTCGCGGTGTTTCCAGGGCGTAGCGTGGGAGGAACGATGCAGTACGACACCGTGATCGTGGGCGCCGGTTCGGCGGGCTGTGTTCTGGCGAATCGTCTGAGCGCCGATCCCAACCATCGAGTCTTGCTGATCGAGGCCGGTGGCTCGGACTGGCATCCCTACATCCGCATGCCTGCGGGCATTGCCAAGCTGGCGGGGCAACCCCGCTTCAACTGGAATTACACCACCGAGCCCGAGCCGCAACTGCATGGCCGGCGCCTGTGGTGGCCGCGGGGGAAGGTGCTCGGGGGATCGAGTTCGATCAATGCCATGTGCTATGTGCGCGGCGCGGCGGAAGACTATGACCGCTGGGCGGCCCAGACCGGCGAGACCGCCTGGTCCTGGTCGTCGGTACTGCCGCTGTTTCGCGCCATGGAGCGCAATACGCGAGGCGCCGACGCCTGGCATGGCGATCAGGGTGAGCTGGGCGTGAGCGATCTGCGCCACCACAACGTGCTGACCGACGCCTTTGTGGCTGCGGGGGCCTCCTACGGGCTGAGCCGCAATCCTGATTTCAACGGCCCCGTCCAGGAGGGCGTCGGGCTCTATCAGGTCACCCAGCAGGGCGGGCTTCGGCATTCGAGTGCGGCCGCCTTCCTGAGGCCTGTTCGTGACCGCGGCAACCTCTCGGTGATGACCCGTGCGCTGACCGAGCGCGTCCTCATCGAACAGGGGCGGGCGGTGGGCGTGATGGTGCGCCGACGCGGCCGGTCGAGCCAGCGCATCGAAGCCGGCCGCGTGGTGCTCAGCGGCGGTGCGATCAACTCGCCGCAACTGCTCCTGCTTTCCGGCATAGGCCCGGCCGACCACCTTCGCGAAGTCGGCATCCCTGTGGTGCTCGACCTTGCGGCGGTGGGCGAGAATCTGCAGGATCATCTCGACATCTGCACCTTGACCGCCTGCACTCGGCCGGTGAGCTACGACAAGGTCAACGTCGTCTCCGCGGGACTGCAATTCTGGCTGACCCGGCAGGGCGTGGGCACCTCCAATGCCGCCGAAGGCGGCGGCTTCATGCGCTCGCGTCTTGCCACCGATGGTCGCTGCGATCTGCAGTTCCATTTCGTGCCCGCCTTGCTCGACGATCATGGCCGAGGGCGTCTGCCCGGTTACGGTTACACCCTGCATGCCTGCGTGCTGCATCCCCAAAGCCGCGGGCACATCCGACTGCGCAGCGCCGATCCTGCGGCGCCACCCCTGATTCAGCCCAACTACCTGAGCGACCCGGACGGCGCCGACCTGCAACGCATGTGCGAAGCCGCGCGCGTGTCCCGCGACATCCTGGCGCAATCGGCCTTCGATCCCTGGCGGGGCGACAACATCTTTCCCGGAAAGCTCTTGGGCGCCGACGGCGAGCTGCGCGAATTCATCCGCAGCAAAGCCGAGACCGTCTACCACCCCGTCGGCACCTGCCGCATGGGGGCCGACGCCGGCAGCGTGGTCGATCCGCAACTGCGCGTGCGCGGCATGGACGGCCTCTTTGTGGCTGACGCCGCCATCATGCCCGAAGTGCCCACGGGCAATACCAACGCGCCCACCCTGATGATCGCCGAGCGGGCCAGCACTTGGCTCAGGCATGGCGTCTGACGGCTTGGACCGAGTCCGAACACCACCCTGTGAATCGGGGGGGGAGGGCCTGCGCTCGGGGATGGACCTGTCATTCCCGATTGACAACAATGCTGCAGACGCAGCGGCGAACATGGATTTGTCGTCTGAACTGCCAAAAACTTCACATCAGTTCTACTGCATGCCGGCGCAAAATAAACCCACCGAAGTGCGATGGGAATCCTCATCTTGACGCGCCCCCAGATCGCTTGCCAGCGAATCCCAACGATCAGAGTGAAAAATGTTCAAGATTTTTAATCTTTATATTCCCGCGAAAATGACGCTGGAGTTGCTGGTGGATGTGGCAATTTCCATTCTGTCATTCGGTCTGGCCACCTGGACGGTCTATCTGTTGACCCCGGGTAATCAATATTTTGAATATTGGGCGAAGCAAGGCCTCTATCCTCTCGTTTTATATGCTGGTCTGACAGCGCTGCTTTATACAGCACTCGGGGTCTATAGAAATGATGCGGAAAACAGTCTGCGCAACCTTTTGGGGCGCACTTCCGTAGCTTTTGCGTTCGCCTTCTTCCCGATCTATTGGTTCACACTGATGTTCACCGAAGCTGGCAGCTCGTTCAGAGTGCTGGCCTTTGCCTATCTCTATCAGATGGGTTTGCTGATCCTGTTTCGCTACATTCTTCTGCGCCAGACGGCACTGTCCGGCATGACCCGGCGCATCCTGATCGTGGGCAATGGACGTGAAGCCCAGTCGCTTTCGCGTCAGATTCAAGAGCGCCATGGTGCCTCCTATACCATCGTCGGTTTTTACCCGACCGAGAACGGAGATCAAGCGCCGGTTCAGTTGGATGGCGAAGTTTTCGACGGCGCGACACCTCTCGAGCAGGTTGTGCTGGAAATGCGCGTGGATGAAATCATCATTGCGGTGCGCGAACAGCGCGGCGGCGTGCTGCCGATACGTCAATTGCTCGAAGCGCGGATTCTCGGTACGCCCGTGCACAATCTGCCCACGTTTTATGAGCGCCTCAAAGGCGAGGTTCCGCTTGAAAGCATGAAGGCCAGCTGGCTGATCTACGGCGGAGGATTTACCCAGGGCTATATACGTGCCCTGGCAAAGCGTTTATTCGATCTTTTCAGCGCCAGCATCCTGCTGCTGACTTTGTGGCCCATCATGCTTCTGGCCGCGCTGGCGATCAAAATCGAAGATCGCGGTCCGGTATTTTTCCAGCAGGAACGTGTGGGTCTTTTCGGAAAAACGTTTCATTGCATAAAATTCCGCAGCATGCGAACCGACGCCGAGAAAGACGGCGTGGCCAAATGGGCGAGCAAAAACGACAACCGGATCACACGAGTGGGTGGTTTCATTCGTAAAACCCGAATCGATGAGCTGCCACAGTTGATCAATGTCTTGCGCGGAGAAATGAGCATGGTTGGCCCGCGGCCTGAGCGACCGACGTTTGTCGATATGCTCGAACGAGATATTCCGTTCTACGCCATTCGTCATAGCGTGAAACCGGGTGTTACTGGATGGGCGCAGGTGCGCTACGCCTATGGCGCATCAGTCGAAGATTCCAGAAGAAAATTGCAGTTCGATCTTTACTACGTCAAGAACAATAGTGTATTTCTCGATTTTTTTATTTTGTTCGAAACTGTGCGCGTCGTGATTTTCGGTGAAGGCGCAAGATAATATTTTTATTTCAGAAAGAGAAAGATGACAGTAGTCGCAGTGGTTGGATTGGGGTATGTCGGCCTTCCTTTGGCCGTCGAGTTCGGGAAAAAATATCGCACCATCGGTTTTGATCTGTCCGTCGAGAAGATTGCGGCCTATTGCAAGCATGTCGATCCGACGGGGGAGGTCAGTCAGGAGAATCTCAAGCAGGCCACCTTGCTCGAACCGACCACCGATGCTTCGAAGCTGAAAGAGGCCGATTTTGTGATCGTGGCCGTGCCGACCCCCGTCGACGAGGCCCACAATCCCGATTTCAGCCCCTTGGTGGGTGCCAGCACGTCGGTCGGGAAGTACCTCAAGCCCGGCGCCATCGTCGTGTATGAGTCCACGGTGTATCCGGGGGCTACCGAAGAGATCTGCGTGCCGATTCTCGAAAAGCAGTCCGGCCTGAAATGGAAGAAGGATTTTTTCGTCGGCTACTCGCCCGAACGTATCAATCCCGGCGACAAGGAACACACGCTGACCAGGATCGTCAAGGTGGTCTCGGGCGACACCGCCGAAACCCTCGATACCGTGGCTGAGGTTTATGGCGCGGTCATCACGGCGGGTGTGCATCGCGCCCAGAGCATCAAGGTGGCCGAGGCGGCGAAAGTCATCGAGAACACGCAGCGCGATCTCAACATCGCCTTGATGAACGAACTGTCGCTGATCTTCCATCGCATCGGCATCGACACGCTGGAGGTTCTCAAGGCGGCGGGCACGAAGTGGAATTTTCTGCCGTTCCGCCCGGGCCTGGTGGGCGGGCATTGCATCGGCGTCGATCCCTATTACCTGACGCACAAGGCCGACATGCTCGGCTATCACCCGCAGGTCATTCTGGCGGGGCGCCGCATCAACGACGGCATGGGCAAATACATCGCCGAGCAGACGATCAAGCAGATGAGCCAGGCGGGCCTGCCGATCAAGGGCAGCGATGTCATCGTGCTGGGCTTGACCTTCAAGGAGAACTGCCCCGATCTGCGCAATTCCAAGGTGATCGACGTGATCCGTGAACTGGCCTCGTATGGGGTGAATGTGATCGTTCACGATCCGATCGCCGATGCCGGCGAGGCCATGCACGAGTATGGCGTCACGCTCACACCCTGGGCCGAATTGCCGCGCGCCCAGGCCGTCGTCGCCGCGGTGGCGCACCAGGCTTACAAGGAGATGTCGGTGCAGCAGACGCTCGAAAAGCTGCAGCCCAGCGGCATCTTCATGGACATCAAGTGCCAATACGACGCCTCCGCGCTGGAGTCGCAGGGCGCCAAGGTCTGGAGACTCTGAGCCGCCATGTCGATCGAGCAACTGCTGTCTGAAACGCCCCGGCGCTGGCTGGTCACGGGAAGTGCCGGGTTCATCGGCTCCCATCTGATCGAAACCCTGCTGACCCATGGGCAAACCGTGGTCAGCCTGGACAATTTTTCGACCGGTCATCAATCCAATCTGGACGAGGTGCGGCGCATCGTGGGCGAGGAGGCCTGGAAGCGGCACACCTTCATCGAAGGGGACATCGTCGATCCGGCGGCCTGCCAGCGCGCCTGCCAGGGCGTGGACATCGTGCTGCACGAAGCCGCGCTCGGCTCGGTGCCGCGGTCCATCGAGAATCCGTTGGCGACCCACGCGGTCAACGCCACCGGTTTTCTGAACATGCTGGTGGCGGCGCGCGATGCGGGGGTGAATCGCTTTGTCTACGCCGCGTCCAGTTCGACCTACGGCGATCATCCGGGGCTGCCCAAGGTCGAAGACCAGATCGGCAAGCCTCTTTCGCCCTACGCGGTGACCAAGTATCTCAACGAGCTTTACGCCGATGTGTTCGGCCGGGTCTATGGCCTGCAGACCATCGGCCTGCGCTACTTCAATGTGTTCGGCACCCGGCAGGACCCGAATGGTCCCTACGCGGCCGTGATTCCCAACTGGGCCAAAGCCATCCGCGGCAATCAGCCCTGTTTCATCAACGGCGATGGCGAGACCACCCGCGATTTCTGCTATGTCGACAATGTGGTGCAGGCCAACATCCGGGCGGGGTTGAGCACGAATCCCGAAGCCGTCGGGCAGGTTTACAACGTGGCGTTTGGCGAGCAGACCAGTCTGAATACCCTGCACCAGTTGTTGAGCCAGGAGATCATGGCGCTGGACGCCAGGGTGACCTTCACGCCGCCGGTTTATCGCGATTTCCGCAAAGGCGATGTGAGGCATTCGCTGGCCGATATCGGCAAGGCCAAGCGCCTGCTGGGCTACAGCCCCGATTTCAGCGTGCGCGCGGGTTTGAAAACCGCGATGCCCTGGTACGTCACGCGAACCTAAGGCGACGCTGGGCAAGCCCCTTCAATCGGCCAGGCGCTGATCGGAGGGGCCTGAGCGTCGATCAGGCCGCGACCGTCGCGCCGAGCAGGGGGTAGTCGGTATAGCCCTCTTCGCCGCCGCCATAGAAGGTGGCCGGATTCGGTTTGTTCAACTGCGCACCCTGTTCGAAACGGGCGACCAGATCCGGGTTCGCGATGTAGGGGCGGCCGAAGGCCACTGCGTCTGCCGTGCCCGAGCCCAGACGGGCTTCGGCGGATTCGCGGGTGTAGTTGCCACACACGATGATGCGGCCGGCGTAGGCGGCCCGCAGTTTTTGACGGAACGCGTCGCTCAGGGCAGGGCCGCCCGCCCAATCCGGCTCGGCGATGTGGATGTAGGCGATGCCACGGCGGTTGAACTCTTGGGCGAGGTAGAGATGAATCTCCTCGGTCTGCGCGTCCTGGATGTCGTGGCGGATGAAATGCGGGGAAATGCGCACCCCCACGCGGTCCGCACCGGCCACGTCAATCAGGGCATCGATCGCCTCCAGCACGATGCGCGCCCGGTTTTCCAGGCTGCCGCCGTAGCCGTCGGTGCGCTGGTTGGTGTTCGTCGAGAGGAATTGCTGCAGCAGGTAGCCGTTGGCGCTGTGCAGTTCCAGCATGTCGAAGCCTGCCGTCAGCGCCCGCTCGGCAGCGCGACGGTAGTCGGCGATGATGCCGGGGATTTCCCCGGTTTCGAGTGCGCGCGGCATGTCGCACGGCACGCGCCTGGGGCCCTCGGGCAGCACCACGAAGGATTCGCCCGTATCGCTGCGGATCGCACTGGGCGCCACCGGCGCCTGGCCGTTCTCCTGAAGCAGATGGTGGGAAATGCGCCCCACATGCCAGAGTTGTATCGCCATGCGTCCGCCCGCGGCGTGGACCGCGTCGGTGACCAGCTTCCATCCGGCCACCTGCGCGTCCGTGTAGATGCCTGGGGTGAAGGCATAGCCCTGTCCCTGCCGGGAAATCTGGGTGGCTTCGCTCACGATCAGCCCGGCGGTGGCGCGCTGCGCGTAATAGCGGGCATTCATCTCGCCGGGAATGTCGCCGGGCTGCAGCGCGCGCGATCGCGTAAGCGGCGCCATGACCATGCGGTTGGGCAGTTGGAGCCGGCCGAGTTGCAGAGGGGTAAGCAGGGTAGGTGTGGTCATGGAGATCCTTGTTTGTTGCAATGCA
>JAJTBQ010000065.1 GCA_021286835.1 Thiomonas sp. | reverse complement strand
TGATCAACCGCATGGGATTCAACAATGCCGGGCTCGATGCTTTTTTGCGCCATGTTCGCCGCAGCCATCGGCCCGTGCCCATAGGCCTGAACATCGGCAAGAACGCCAGCACGCCCGTCGAGCAGGCCCTCGACGATTACCGACTGGGGCTGGAAGGGGTGTACACCCAGGCCGACTATGTCAGCATCAACATCTCCTCTCCGAACACCCGCAATCTGCGTCAATTGCAGACCGATCAGGCCTTGCAAAGTCTGCTGCAAGGCCTGGCCGAAACCCGCGAGCGCCTGAGCCAGCAGCACGGCCGTCGCGTGCCCATGCTGCTGAAAATCGCACCCGACCTGGACGATGCCGACATTGACGTCATCGCCGATCAACTGGTCACGCATGGGCTGGACGGCATCATCGCCACGAACACGACCATTTCCCGCGAAGCCGTGGTCGGCATGGCCCACGCTGAGGAGGCGGGCGGCCTGAGCGGCGCCCCAGTGCGGGAAGCTTCAGTACGGGTGATTGCGCGGCTGCGGCGGCGATTGGGGCGGCAGATCCCCATCATCGGCGTCGGAGGCATCCTGACAGGAGCCGATGCGGTCGAAAAGTTGCGCGCTGGAGCAGACTTGGTACAGCTCTATACCGGCTTGGTCTATCGCGGCCCCGAACTGGTGAGTGAATGTGCCAGGGCTCTGGCGCATGAAGCCCGCCAAGGGGGGCAGCAATAGACCGCTTGGTCCGGCCCATGAAAAACGCCTGCAGGCTCGGCCTGCAGGCGTTTTTCATGGGGGAATGCAGATGCGGATCTCTTATTTTTGTTTCAAACGCGTCTTGTTCGCCGTGATGTGCTCATAGATTTCGCGGGAGCGCTGGGAAAGCGGTCTGCCAAATCCTTCGCGCCAGGGCGAAGACACTTTCACCTGCGGCCGCTTGCGGAATGTGGAAGCCACTTCCTCGGCGTTCTGCATCATCAAATCCCAGGGATCTGCCGATTTTGTGGTGGTGGAGGAGTTTGACTCTTCGAGTTCAACACCGTTGGTTTTGCTTGTGGTCGTCGCTTTTGCCACGTTTACCCCTCTGATGGAACTGTGGGACAACACTGTCTGCCGCATACCACATGCAACAGAAAAATGGCCCCGTTAAACACCCGTCAATTATAACCGGAAGTATGCTCCAGCGCCCACCAGGTCTGAGCGAAACCCGCAATGAATCAGTCGAGGAACGGGGCAAGCCGCTGCAGCACGACCTCGCGGCCCAGCAGGGCCAGAACCGCATCAACGGCCGGCGTCTGCTCCCGTCCTGTCACCATGAGGCGCACAGGCATGGCAAGTTGGGGCATTTTCAGGCCGTGCTGTTTGAGCACGCCTTTGAGCGCCGCGGCAATCGCCTCCCGCGACCATTCCTGCAGATTGGCCAGTTGATGACGCAGATCCGTCAACGCCTGTTTTCCTTGCGCACCGAGATGCTGTTCGAGCGCAGCCGCGTCCGGCGTCGTGGGCCGGTAGAACAACAAGGTCTGCTGCGCCAGCTCGGGAAGGGTCTGGGCGCGATCGTGCAGCAGCGCACAGACGGCCGGGAGCTCCGGGGTTTGCGCGGCGATGCCGTCCCGCTCCAGCAAGGGGCGTATGAGCGTGGCCAACTGATCGGCGGGCGTGTGTTTGATGTAGTGGGCGTTCACCCAGCGCAGTTTGGCTTCGTCGAACTGTGCTGGCGAACTGCCCAGGTGGTCGAGATCGAACCACTCCAGGAACTGCGCCCTGGAGAAAATCTCCGCATCGCCGTGGGACCAGCCCAGCCGGGCCAGATAGTTGACCACGGCATCGGGCAGATAACCTTCGTCGCGATACTGCAGCACACTCTTGGCGCCATTGCGTTTGGACAGCTTCTCGCCCTGCTCGTTGAGCACGGTGGGCAGGTGCGCATAGCGCGGGGGGGCGGCACCCAGCGCCTGGAAGATATGCAATTGCCGCGGCGTGTTGTTGACGTGATCATCGCCGCGGATCACGTCGGTGATCTGCATGTCGATGTCGTCCACCACGACGCAGAAGTTGTAGGTCGGCGTGCCATCGGGGCGGGCCACCACGAGATCGTCGAGTTCTTCGTTGCGGATCTCCACCCGGCCTTTGACAAAATCGTGCCAGGCCACGACGCCGGTCGTCGGCGTCTTGAAACGCCACACCGGCTGGATGCCTTCGGGGATCGGCGGCAGGACCTTGCCCGGCTCCGGGCGCCAGGTGCCGTCATAGCGGGGCTTCAGTTTGGCCGCGGTCTGTCGCTCACGCAAGGCATCGAGCTCGGCGGTGGACATATAGCAGGGATAGACCCAACCCGTCTGGCGCAGTTGATCGAGCACCTCGCGGTAACGCGGCATGCGCTGCATTTGATAGAAAGGGCCTTCGTCGTAATCGAGGCCAAGCCAGTCCATCGCCTGCAGGATGACCTGGACCGCTTCTTCGGACGAACGCTCGGTATCCGTATCCTCGATACGCAGAATGAAGTCGCCGCCATGATGGCGGGCAAACGCCCATGGATAAAGCGCCGATCGGATGTTGCCCAGATGGATGAATCCGGTCGGGCTGGGAGCAAATCGGGTACGAACGCGGTGCGGCTCGGTGGTCATCGTCAAAGTCAGAAAGTCACGGAAAGCAGGAATACCCAAGACACGCGCTCAGGCCAGGGTCGACAGTCCCCGGCTCAGATCACGCTGAAGGTCGCTCAGATCCTCCAGCCCGACGGCCAGGCGAATCAGCCCCTGGCCGATGCCGGCGGCCTGGCGCTGCGCTTCGCTCAGTCGGCCGTGCGTGGTCGTCGACGGGTGGGTGATGGTCGTTTTGGTGTCGCCCAGATTGGCGGTGATGGAGCAGATGCGGGTGTGATCGATGACATGAAACGCCCGCGCCCTCGCCTGCTGCGCCTCCGTGGCTTTGAGCTCGAAAGACAGCACGGCGCCCCCGGCCTTCTGCTGACGCATGGCCAGCGCATGCTGCGGATGGGTTTCCAGGCCGGGATAGAACACCCGGCTGACCGCCGGCTGCGCCTGCAGCCACTGCGCCATCGCCAGGGCGGCCGCGCTGTGCGCCTTCATGCGCACGCCGAGAGTCTCCATGCCCTTGAGCACCACCCAGGCATTGAACGGTGAGAGGGAAAGCCCCACGGTGCGCTGCACCGGCAGCAGCTTGTCGTGGATCGGTGCGGCCTTGCCGCATACGGCACCCGCGATCACCCTTCCCTGCCCATCCAGGTACTTGGTGCCGGAATGAATCACCCAGTCGGCGCCGAAATCGAGGGGACGCTGCAAGGCCGGTGAACAGAAGCAGTTGTCCACCGCCAGCTCGGCACCGGCGCCATGGGCCAGATCGGCCAACGCGGCAATGTCGCAGACCTCGGTCAGCGGATTGGACGGTGTTTCGGCAAACAGAAGTCGGGTGTTGGGACGCAGCGCCGCCGCCCACTGACTCACATCGGTCTGCGAGACGAACGTCGTCTCCACGCCGAATCGCGCGAGTTCGCGGCCGAACAAATTGATCGTGGAGCCGAACACGCCCTGCGAGCAGATCACATGATCGCCCGCCTTGAGCAGCGCCATGCCCAGCAACAGAATGGCGGCCATCCCGCTGCCCGTGCCCATGCAGGCCTCGGCACCCTCGAGCGCTGCAAGCCGCTGCTCGTAGCTGGATACGGTGGGATTGGAAAAGCGCGAGTAGACAAACCCGTCCTGCTCCCCTGCAAACCGGGCGGCCGCAGTCGCCGCATCGGGATGGACGAAACTGCTGGTCAGGAACAGGGCCTCGCTGTTTTCGCCGTATTGCGTGCGCGGCAAGGCCTCGCGTACCGCAAGCGTATCGAGCGCAAGCGAAGGGACGTTGCTATCGTCCGCCGTCATGACGGCTGCCCCTGCTCTTCAGCTCCCTGAAGACTGAGCCGGCCCGTATTGGGTGCGACGCCGGCACCCCGGTTCTGACCCTCTTCGGGCGGCAGGGTCCCCGCGATGTAACAGCCGTCGAAGCAGGATGCCTCGAACTCCGTGATGTCAGGATTGACCTCGCGGATCACCCGCTTCATGGCATCGAGATCCTGATAAATCAGCACATCGGCGCCGATGATCTGCCGGATCTCTTCGACACTGCGGTTGTGCGCCACGAGTTCCGACGCCGTGGGCATGTCGATGCCGTAGATGTTGGGATAGCGCACCGGCGGCGCAGCCGACGCGAGATAGACCTTGCGCGCCCCGGCCTCACGGGCCATCTGCACGATCTCGCGCGAGGTGGTGCCACGCACGATGGAGTCGTCCACCAGCAGCACATTGCGCCCAGCGAACTCCTGGCCGATGGCGTTGAGCTTTTGCCGTACCGACTTCTTGCGCACCGCCTGTCCGGGCATGATGAAGGTTCGCCCCACATAGCGGTTCTTGACGAAACCCTCGCGGTAAGGGCGACCCAGCTTGTGCGCCAGTTGCATGGCCGACGGCCGGCTCGACTCGGGAATGGGAATGACCACGTCGATCTCGCTGGGCGGCAGCACCGAGATGACCCGCTGCGCCAGGGTTTCGCCCATGCGCAGACGGGCGCGGTAGACCGACACCCCGTCGAGCACGGAGTCCGGGCGGGCAAGATAAACGTACTCGAAGATGCAGGGATTGCGCTGCGGCGAACTTGAGCATTGCTCGCTGTGCACCCGGCCTTGCAGGTCGACGAAAATCGCCTCGCCCGGCGCGATGTCGCGCTCGAACTTGTAGCCCGTGCCTTCCAGAGCGACCGACTCGCTTGCCACCATCACCTCGCCGCCCTCGCCTGCCGTGCCAAAGCACAGCGGACGAATGCCGAAGGGATCGCGGAACGCGAGCAGGCCGTGGCCTGCGATCAGCGCCACCACCGCATACGACCCGCGCAAGCGCTGATGCACCGCGCGCACGGCCGCGAAGATGTCTTCGCTCGACAGCGGCAGCCCGTGCGTGCGACGCTCGAGCTCGTGAGCCAGCACATTGATCAGCACTTCCGTGTCCGACTCGGTATTGATGTGGCGGTGATCGACGTTGAACAGCTCACGCTTGAGCGCCACCGCGTTGATCAGATTGCCGTTGTGCGCCAGCACCAGGCCAAAAGGCGCGTTGACGTAGAACGGCTGTGCCTCCTCCTCGCTTTCGGCGTTGCCTGCCGTCGGGTAGCGCACCTGACCGATACCGTAATCGCCCGGCAGCGCGCGCATGTTGCGAGTGCGGAACACGTCGCGCACCATGCCCCGCGCCTTGTGCATATAGAGCTTGGAGCCCGAGCCCGTGACAATGCCCGCAGCGTCCTGCCCGCGGTGCTGGAGCAGCAGCAGCGCATCGTAGAGAAGCTGGTTCACGGGTTGTTGCGAGATGACACCGACGATGCCGCACATGGAGTTGATCTTTCAGGAAACGAGAGGAGAGCCGCGCACGTCAGCCTTGCGGCAAACGGGCAACCAGAGCCGTTGGCAACCAGGGTCGAATCACCAGCAGCAAAGACTGCGCCGGCGGAATGAGCACGGCGGTTTTCCACATGGCGCTCTGCGCCAGCGCCGTCTGCGCGGCCAGAGCGACAAGCAGCAAGGACAGCGCAACACCCTTGGCCAGACCAATCAGCGCCCCCATGCTGCGATCGAAAAGGCCCAAACCCGTCGCGCGCAACAGCAAGCGCAGCGCTGAAGCGAGTATGCCCGCGCACAGCACCACCACGACGAAACACATCGCATAGGCCGCCAGCAGACGCATTTCGGCATTGTCGACGGCCTGCAAATACCTTGCACCTAGGCTGGGCGCGAAATGCGCGGCAAACCAGACGCCCCCGATCCAGCCCAGCAGGGTGACGATTTCATAGACCGCGCCCCGCAACAGGCTGATCAGCACGCTCAAGCCCACCACGACCACCAGGAAACCGTCCAGCGGGCTCACAACGTCAGCACCGCGCCACCCACTCCGAGCGCCTGGAGTTTGTGCAAGACCCGCTCGGCCTCGTCGCGTGAGGCAAAGGGACCGATTCGCACACGCACGCGCTTGCCCTGAGACGTATCGACTACTTGCGTATAAGTCTTGAAACCCGCTTTTTCAATCTTGGCCCGGACCGACTGGGCGGTATGCGCATCGGCAAACGCCCCGGCCTGCACCACGAAACGCGCCTTGGAGGGGGCGGCATCCTCCTGCGCGGCCGATTTCTTGTTCGACAGCGCCGCTTCGGCCTGGGCATTGGAAATCTGATCCGGTGACTTGCCCTCCAGCGCGGCAAGCGCCTGGCGCGCACTTGCCAGTTGCCGGGTCTGTTCAGGCGGCGCGGCTTGGGGCTTGGGCGCAGGTCGGGTCGGGGCAATAACCGCCGGTGCTGGCGGCACCGCCGTGGGTTTGGGTGCGGCTGGCTGGGCCACGGCGGGCTTGGAGGCCGCCGCCGGGGCGTGCGCCACCGAGACCGCAGCCGACTGTGCGGGCCTGGACGCCGCGCTTGCCGCTTGCGCCACAGCCGCGCGCTCCCCGGTCGGCACCGCGACGCTCGACGCCGCGGGCAGCATGGGTGCGGACGCGGGCACCGCCAGGCCGGGCGCCTTGGTCTGTGAGGGAATATCGAGCGCGATATTGGACGGCACCGGCTTGGGCTTGGCGTCGAACACCAGCGGGAACACGATCACCCCCAGCAAAACCAGCGCCACCGCGCCGATCAGTCGCCTGCGCGCGCGCGTGCGCAGGGTGTCCTGGCTTTGCGAGTCGGAGTCATCGCCCCTCGGGGAGCGACGGGCGGAATTGCGGGGAGCGCCGAAGGTCATTGCGGGGAGGATTCGAGATGCTTGCCGTGAAGTCGGGGCAGCCCCTTCTGCATCACACCGCCCACGGTGGAGAAGGAGCCGAACACCACGATTCTATCGGCCAGCTCTGCCGCGTCCGCCGCTGCCCCCAAGGCCTGCAGCGGGTCGGGGTGTAACACGATGCGAGCTTCCGGTTTCAAGGCAAGCAGGCTGGCGGCGATCTCCTTGGCTGCGGCGGCGCGCGGCGTGGGGAGGTCGCAGAGATGCCAGACATCGATCAGCGGCACCATGCGGCGCAGCATGCCCGGAATATCCTTGTCGGCCATGGCGCCGAACACGGCGTGGGTCACCGGAAAGTAGCCCATGCTGTCGAGATTCTCAGCCAGCACGGCGATGGCATGCGGGTTGTGGCCGACATCCAGTACCAGCGTGGGCTGGCCGGCGAGCACTTGAAACCGCCCGGGGAGTTCCGCCCTCGCGAAACCCTCGCGCACCGCCTGCGCGGCCACGGGCAGCGAGGTTTGCAGCGCCTCCAGCGCCGCGAGCACGCCGCTGGCGTTAAGCAACTGATTGGCGCCCCGCAAAGCCGGGAAGGCCAGGCTGTGCCGGCGCTGCGCACGCCCTTGCCAGCTCCATTGCTGCGGCAGATGGGTGTAGTGGAAATCCCGTCCTGCCAGCCAGAGGTCTGCGCCGAGGGTCTGGGCGTGGGCCAGCACCGAGGCCGGCGCCTGCGGATCGCTGACGATGGCCGGCTTTGCGGCCCGCATGATGCCGGCCTTCTCTCGGCCGATGGTGTCCCGGTCGGGCCCGAGGTATTCCATGTGGTCGAGATCGATACTGGTGAGAATGGCGCAGTCGGTGTCGATGACGTTCACCGCATCGAGCCGGCCGCCCAGGCCGACTTCGAGGATGACCGCATCGAGTCGCTCATGGGCCAGCAACGACAGAATGGCCAGGGTGGTGAACTCGAAATAGCTCAGACTCACCGCGGATCCGCCCTGCCCTGCCGTCAGACGGGCCTGCTCGACCGCCGCAAAATGCGGCAGCAATGCCTGGGCTTGCACCGCCTGACCGTCGATGCGGCAGCGTTCCTCGAAATGCACCAGATGCGGCGAGGTATAAACCCCGACGCGATAACCCGCCGCAAGCAGGATGGCCTCGAGCATCGCGCAGGTCGAGCCCTTGCCGTTGGTGCCGGCCACGGTGACGACCGGGCAGGCGAACTGCAGCTGCATGGCTGCGCGCACGGTCTGAACCCGTTCGAGCCCCATGTCGATGACGCGGGCGTGGAGCGATTCGGCGTGGGACAGCCAGCCGTCCAGAGTTTGGGGTGTCGGGGCCATACGGAACGCCCGCCGCACGCAGGGGCGTGCGACGGGTTATCTGGACATCAGGAAGCGATCGAATCGGCGGGCTGGCGCAGCAACATGGCCAGCATCTGCGCCAGTTCGCCGCGCAGCTCGCGGCGGTCGACGATGCGGTCGACCGCGCCCTTCTGCAGCAGGAACTCGGCGCGCTGGAAACCCTCGGGGAGTTTTTCACGCACGGTGTTTTCGATCACCCGCGGGCCGGCGAAACCGATCAGCGCCTTGGGTTCGGCGAGCACGACGTCGCCGATGAAGGCAAAACTGGCCGACACGCCGCCCATGGTCGGATCGGTCAGCACGCTGATAAAGGGCAACCCGGCTGCACTGAGTTGGGTGAGCGAGGCATTGGTCTTGGCCATCTGCATCAGGCTGAGCAGCCCTTCCTGCATGCGCGCACCGCCAGTGGCGGTGAAACAGATGAACGGCACCTTCTGCTCGATGGCCGCCTGCACCCCGCGCACGAAACGCTCGCCGACGACCGACCCCATGGAGCCGCCCATGAACTCGAACTCGAAACAGGCCACCACCACGGGCAGGGTCTGAATGGCGCCGCCCATGACGACCAGCGCGTCGGTCTCCTGCGTGTTCTCCAGCGCCTCCTTGAGACGGTCGGGATACTTGCGGCTGTCCTTGAACTTGAGCGGATCGATGGGCAGGACTTCCTGGCCGATCTCGAACCGGCCCTCGGGATCGAGCAGGGCGTCGAGCCGCGCGCGCGCGCCGATGCGCATGTGATGGCTGCACTTCGGGCAGACGTTCTGGTTGAGCTCCAGATCCGACTTGTACAGGACGGTTTCGCAAGAGGGACACTTGACCCAAAGTCCCTCGGGCACCTGGCGCCGATCCTGCGGGCTGGTCTGTTGAATCTTGGGAGGGAGGAGCTTTTCCAGCCAACTCATGTCTGTTTCTCCTTAGGCGTCGAGCGCCTGGCGAATGTCTTGGATGAAGCCGCGCGCAACGGCCGCAGCTTGCTCTGCGGGCTGCGCCTCCATCAGTTCGATCAGACGCGAACCGATGACCACGGCATCGGCCAGTCGGCCGATCGCACGCGCGGTCTGCGCATCGCGAATGCCAAATCCTACTCCCACGGGCACGTTCACATGAGTACGGATGCGGGGCAGCATGGCAGCCACGGCCGAAGTGTCGAGATGACCCGCGCCCGTCACGCCCTTGAGCGAGACGTAATACACATAGCCGCTGGCGATACGGCCCACATCGGCCATGCGAGCGTCCGTGCTGGTGGGGGCGAGCAGAAAGATCGGGGCGATGTCCACCGCCTTGAGCGCCGCGGCGAAGGCCTCGCTTTCCTGCGGCGGATAGTCGACGATGAGCACGCCGTCCACGCCGGCGGCCTGGGCCGCAGCGACAAAGGCCTCCACACCAAAGCGTTCCACCGGATTGGCGTAACCCATCAGCACGACGGGGGTGACGGCATCCGTCTGACGGAATTCACGCACGAAATCCAGCACCTGGGGCAGGCCGATGCCCCGGGCAATGGCGCGCTCGGTGGCGCGCTGGATCACCGGCCCGTCAGCCATGGGATCGGAGAACGGCACGCCGAGCTCGATCACGTCGGCTCCGCCCTGCACCAGGGCATGCATGATCTCGACGGTCACCGAAGGCGCGGGGTCGCCGGCGGCGATGTAGGGGATGAGCGCCTTGCGGCTCTGGGCGCGAAGCTGGGCGAAGCGTTGGTCGATGCGGTTCA
>JAJTBQ010000064.1 GCA_021286835.1 Thiomonas sp. | reverse complement strand
CAGACCCGCAAGCGCCTCGTGCCCGGCCCGGTGGGGCCGATCGAGGTGGCGGTCGATGCGCCCGATGGCACGCCACGCGGGTTGGCGCTGGTGGCGCATCCGCATCCCCTGTTCGGCGGCACCATGGACAACAAGGTGGCACAGACGCTGGCCCGGGCCTGGCTCAAACTCGGCTTCGTCGCGGTGCGGCCCAATTTCCGCGGGGTGGGTGAGACCGCGGGATCGCACGATCACGGGGTGGGCGAAACCGAGGACCTGTTGGCGGTGCTCGATTTCTTCGCCTCCGAAGTGGCTGCAGAGACGCGGACCGGGGCCGAGGCCTTGCCCCTGGCGCTGGCTGGATTTTCCTTCGGTGCCGCCGTGGCGGCGCGATGTGCCCAGGCGCTGCGTCAGCGGGGCAGGGCGTTGCAGCATCTCACCCTGGTCGGCACGGCCGTCACCCGCTTCGAGGTGCCGCCGGTCAAGCCGGCGGACGCGGCGCCGCTGGCGGAAACCATGCTGGTGCTGCATGGCGAGCAGGACGACGTGGTCCCGCTGCAGGCCGTGTATGACTGGGCCCGCCCGCAGTCGCTTCCGGTGGTGGTCTTCCCCGGCGCGGGTCATTTTTTCCATGGCCTGCTGCTGCCGCTGCGCGACTGGGTGTGCCGTTGGCATGGAGCCGGGCGCGGGTGAGCGTCCGCAGGCTCGGCTGGACCCGGTGCCGCGGCTGAACCCGCGGCCAGGATGCGCGACGCGCAGGATTTATTCAGGGTCGCCCTGAATCGCGCCGCGCTTGCACCGCGCCGCGAACCTTCTGCCGCCCCCGTGCTCTGACCGTCTGCCGCCGATTGATGCCGCATCGGCAAAACTTCGTCACCCCTGCCCGGTCCGCGGGCTGTTAGGGTGTTGTTTTCAGCATTGTGTGTTTTCAGGATTTGCCTATGTCCGTTCAATCGTTCGTCGCCGCGTGCAGCGCGGCCAGCCTGCTCGTCTTGTCGCCGCTGGCGCAAGCCGCTTCCACACCGGCGGCAGCCCCTGCCGCAACGGCCACGGCCGCCGCTGCGCTCACGCCGATGCAGACCCTGCTCGCCACTGTTCCCCCGCCCAAACTCGATGCCCGGGCCTGGCTGGTGGTCGACCTGACCAGTGGACAGATCCTGGCCGAGCACGACGCCCATACCCAAGAGGCACCCGCCTCGCTCACCAAGCTGATGACGGCCTACCTCACCTTCAAGGCCCTGAAGGAGGGCACGATCAAGCTCGATCAGAAGGTCACCGAGTCGAAGGAGGCCTGGCAGACCGGAGGGTCGCGCATGTTCATCGATCCGCGCGTGCCGGTCTCCGTCAACGATCTGCTGCTGGGCATGATCGTGCAGTCGGGCAATGACGCCGCCATGACGCTGGCGCAGACCGTGGCGGGTTCGACCAGCGCCTTCGTCGCCATGATGAACCGCCAGGCGCAGCAGTGGAACCTCAAGGGCACGCACTTCATGGACCCCACCGGCCTGCCCGACCCCGGGCACCACACCACGGCCTATGACCTGTCGATCATCGCCACCCACATCATCCGTGACTTTCCGGCCGACTACGCACGCTATTTCAAGGTCAAGGAGTTCACCTACAACCACATCACCCAGCCCAACCGGGTCAGCCTGCTGTTCACCGACCCTTCCGTGGATGGCATGAAAACGGGTTACACCGCCGAGGCCGGTTACTGCATGATCACCTCGGCGCAGCGCCAGTTTCCCAACGGTCCGCGGCGGCTGCTCACCGTGGTGATGGGCACGCCGACCGAGCGGGCCCGCGGGGAGGAGAGCCAGGTGCTGCTCAACTGGGCCTATCAGAACTTCGACGACATCGTGCTGGCCGCGCCCGGCAAGCCGGTGCTGACCGCGCCGGTCTGGAAAGGTGTGGACAGCAAGGTCGAACTGGGCTCTTCGGTGCCCGTGATCATCTCCGTGCCGCGCGGCATGGGCAAGGATCTGCAGACCAAGGTGGTGCGGCCCGATCCGCTGGTGGCGCCGCTGCAGGCCGCGCAGCGCGTCGGCCAGCTGGACGTCAGCATGAGCGGCAAGCCGCTGGCGGTCTATCCTCTGGAAGTGGTCAAGGCCGTACCCGAGGCCGGTCTGTTCGGCCGCGCCTGGGACAGCCTGCGTCTGATGATCAAGTAAGGGGTGCGCCGCCGAGCGGGGTCAGGCCGTGGCGGCCTGCTCCTGTTCGACCACGCAAACCTCGCCGCGCAGCGAGTGCGGGTAGGCCGTGGTGATGCGCACGGGCATGATCTGGCCGATCAGCCGCGCGTCTCCCTTCAGATGCACGATGCGGTTGTTTTCCGTGCGGCCCTGCAGCTCCGACGGATCTTTCTTGCTCGGACCTTCGATGAGCACGGCCTGCTCCGTCCCCACCATGGCGGCGCTGATGGCCGAGGCCTGTGTCTCGATCCGGGCCTGCAAGGTCTGCAGCCGCTTGAGCTTGACGTCGGCCGGGGTGTCATCAGCCAGGTTGGCGGCGGGCGTTCCGGGGCGCGGACTGAAAATGAAACTGAAGCTGGCGTCGAACTGCATGTCCTCGATCAACTTCATCAATTGCGCGAAATCGGCATCGGTCTCGCCCGGAAAGCCGACGATGAAGTCCGAGCCGATGCAGATGTCGGGGCGCACCGCGCGCAGCCGTCGCACGATGCTCTTGAACTCCAACGCGGTATAGCCGCGCTTCATCGCCGCCAGAATGCGGTCGCTGCCATGCTGCACCGGCAGGTGCACATGGTTGACGAGCTGGGGAATGCGGCCATAGGCATCGATCAGCCGCTGGGTGAATTCCTTCGGATGGCTGGTGGTGTAGCGAATGCGCGCAATGCCGTCGATCTCGGCCACGCACTCCAGCAGAAAGGCGAAATCCTCGCCTTCGCCCGCGCCTCGCCAGGCATTGACGTTCTGCCCCAGCAGCGTCACCTCGCGCACTCCCAGCGTCGCCAGTTCGGCCACCTCGGTGAGCACGTCGACCAGGGGCCGCGACACTTCCTCGCCCCGGGTATAGGGCACCACGCAGTAGCTGCAATACTTGCTGCAGCCCTCCATGATGGACACGAAGGCGCTCGGCCCTTCCACCCGGGCGGGTGGGAGATGATCGAATTTCTCGATTTCCGGAAAGCTGATGTCGACCTGCGCGCGACCCTGCGACCGGCGCTGGGCAATGAGCTGCGGCAGGCGGTGCAGGGTCTGCGGCCCGAACACCAGATCGACGTAGGGCGCGCGCTTGACGATGGCTTCGCCTTCCTGGCTGGCCACGCAACCTCCCACGCCGATGAGCAGATTCGGGTTGTCGGCCTTGAGTTCGCGCAGGCGCCCCAGATCGCTGAAGACCTTTTCCTGCGCCTTTTCGCGGATGGAGCAGGTGTTGAGCAGGATGAGATCGGCCTCCTGGGGCGAGGCGGCCTGCACATAGCCCTCGGACGCGCCCAGCACATCGGCCATCTTCGACGAGTCGTACTCGTTCATCTGGCAACCGAACGTCTTGATAAAGACCTTTTTCATCACATCAACATCCGTCATTCACTGAAAAACAGCCCGCATTGTCCAGGCGCCTTGGGCAGTTGGAGCTGACTGGCGACGGCGTCGCTCACCAGCCAGATGCGAAAGACATTGCCCATCGCATCGGTCTGGAACACCACGCGGCTTTCCACGCCGTCGAGCTGGCTTCGAGGAATGATGCGGTTCTGCGGACTGATCACCCGCACGCCCGGCCCCAGGGTGTAATCGGTGCAGTTGATGCTGACCTTTGGAAAGGCGCCAAACTCGGCTTTCCCTTGCAGGCTGCCCATCGGGTAATTCATCTGCGCCAGTGCCGCGCTCATTGCCCCCAGGCCAAGCGCCACGCCGAGAACGACCCGAACCGCGATCCGACCGGGCAGGGATTGAGGTTTCATCGCAGACTCCTTGGGCCAACGCCCGTTCGTCTTCGTGCAAGAGCGCCGAACAAGACGCAAGACAAATCGCAAACGCAAGGCAAAACCAGGCAAAACAAAAAAGCCCAGGCAATTGTGCATGGGCTTTTTCGGCGCCCACCAATTCGGCGCAATGGATCCGCTCGGGCAGAACCGGACTGTGAACCTGATGGACTTGAAACTGGTGGCGCTTCAGGGACTCGAACCCCGGACCTGCGGATTATGATTCCGTCGCTCTAACCGACTGAGCTAAAGCGCCAATTCGCAAACAAGCCGCGCAGTATAGCGCATCAGTTGTGGGTGAAAAGGGGTTTTCGTTTTTCCAGGAAGGCGGCCATGCCTTCCTTCTGATCGGCGGTGGCGAACAGCGACTGAAACATGCGGCGCTCGAAACGCAGCCCTTCGGCCAGCGACGATTCGAACGCGCGGTTCACGCACTCCTTGGCCATGCGCACCGAGGGCTGCGAATAACCGGCGATGGCTTCGGCCATGGCCACGGCCTCAATGAGCGCACGTTCCAGCGGCACGACCCGCGCGACCAGGCCGCTGCGTTCGGCTTCCTGCGCGTCCATCATCCGGCCTGTGAGCACCAGATCCATGGCCTTGGCCTTGCCCACGGCGTGTGTCAGGCGCTGGGTTCCGCCCGCGCCGGGAATGATGCCGAGCTTGATCTCGGGCTGGCCGAACTGGGCGTTGTCGGCGGCGACGATGAGATCGCACATCATCGCCAGCTCGCAGCCCCCGCCCAGCGCGAAACCGCGGACGGCGGCAATCACCGGTTTGCGGATCTGCATCATCGCTTCCCAGTTGCGCGTGATGAAGTCTTCGGTGTAGCTGGCGGGAAACGTTTTTTGCGCCATGGCGGTGATGTCGGCTCCGGCGGCGAAGGCCTTGTCGCTGCCGGTGACGACCATGCAGCCGATGGCCGGATCAGCGTCAAACGCCTTCAGCGCGTCGCCCAATGCGTCCATCAGGGCGTCGTTCAAGGCGTTGAGCTGCTTGGGACGGTTGAGGGTGACGAGGCCGACGTGGCCCCGGGTTTCGGTCAGGATGACGGCGTCGTCCGTGCTCTGCATGGGCATCTCCTCAAGGAATCGGAATCGTTCGAAGGCATTGTGCGTCACGGCGCGGTGCCCAGCCAGGCGCTCTGGCGTTGCCGTTGCGACCGCTGGGGTCTGTCGGCCGGGCGCAGTTGCACCCGGCTCGCCGGCATGACGAACCAGGGCGTCTGGCTCTGCTGCTCGAGATCCTGGCGCAGCCAGCTAAGGCGCCAGTTGTCACCCTTGGCCGCCAGCGCGTGACGGCGTTCGATCACGGATTTGCGCGCCCGCTCGCCGTCGAGCGTGAGCAGGAGATCGCCGGCCGCCAGTCCCGCGCGTTCGGCCCAGCCGCCGTTGCGCACGCGCTGCACGCTCAGCCAGCCGCCCGCCTGCTCCTGCACGGCCAGTCCCAAGGCGTCGAGCGGGGTGTCTTCCAGAACGGACCATTGCACGCCGAAGTCGGCGAACCGGGCTTTCAGCGGCGGCAGTTCGGTGCCGTGGACATGACGGCGGAAAAAGGCCCGCCAGTCCAGGCCGCTCACTTCCTTGAGCAGGCCCGGCAAGGCGTCCTCGGCCACGCCTTCGTCGCGCAGCGGGGCGTCGGCACGGCCGTAGCGGGTCCACAACAGGCGCATCACGTCGTCCAGCGTGACGTCGCTTTCGCGGCGCAGCCGCAGGTCGATCGCCAGCGCCACCATGGCGCCGAGCTGGTAGTAGCTGACAGTGGCGTTGGCGGTGTTCTCGTCGGGGCGGTAGTACTTGGTCCAGGCATCGAAGCTGGCCTCGGCCACGCTCTGCACGGAGCGGCCCGGCGTGCGCTGCACCGCGCCGAGGGTGCGGGCCAGGCCGTCGAGATACTGCTGCGGGGTGATCAGTCCGGCGCGGAGCACCATCAGGTCGTCGTAATACGCGGTGAAACCCTCGAACAGCCAGAGCAGGGTGGTGGGGTTCTCGCGCTCCAGGTCGTAGGGCGTGAAGGCGCGGGGCTTGATGCGTTTGACGTTCCAGGCGTGGAAGTATTCGTGGCTGCAAAGGCCGAGGAAATCGCGATAGTCGCCGTCTGCGGCCTGCATGCGCGGATGCGGCAGGCTGCGTCGGGAGCACATCAGGGCGGTGCTGTCGCGGTGCTCGAGGCCGCCGTAGCCGTCGGCCGTCGGCGCCACCATGAAGAGGTATCGGTCGAAGGGCGCGCGCTTGCGGCTGGGCTCGAACAGCGCGATCTGGGCAGCGCAGATGCGCTTGAGGTCGCGGGCCAGACGTCTGGCATCCACCGTGCCCCGCAAGGCGGAGGCATGGGCGATCACCATGCGGTGGGCGGCTCCGCCGGCGTTGAAGGGGATCTGCATCAGATCGCCCATTTCCACCGGATGATCGATCAAGTCGTCGTAACGCTCCGCGCGTCGGCTGCCGAAGCCGTTGGCGTCGCATTGCACGGCAGGCAGGGTGGTGGCCAATGTCCAGTGCGGCGCGAAGTCAGGCGCGCTGATGGCGACGGTGTGCGGCCATGCCTCGCGGCCGGCTGCGGCCAGCAGTAGGCTGCTGGGGTTGAAAAAGCCGCGCTGGGTGTCGAGGTAGGCGGTCCGCACCGAGAGATCGAAGGCGTACACCGTGTAGCGCAGGCGCAGCGGCCCGTCGCAGGGCGCGACGCGCCAGCGGTTCTTGGCGATCTTCTCGACATCGACGGTCTTGCCGCCGCACCACGCCTGCAACCGCAGCACATGGCGGGCGAATTCGCGCACCAGATAGCTGCCGGGTATCCACACCGGAAGCCAGAATTCCTGTCCCGCGCCCCCCGGGTCCGTCAGGTCGAGCTCGACCTGGAACTGGTGCGCACTCGCATCGGCAATCGAGACGCGATAGTTCGGCCCGGAGCGTTCCGGGGACGGCGTGATGACGCGACGGGCCGCTGGGCGCGGGCGGGGGCGGGAATTCGGGGTCATGGTGTCTTGCGCTGCCTTCCAGCAGGGGCGCTGTTGTCAGGGGCCACAGGATTTGTAAATCCGCATTTGAACGGTTCAAAACCCATGCTAACCTGCTGGAATTATTCAAGCTTGATCCTTCCAACAGCGACTACAGCGGCATAGGCATCGTGGAACGCGACGTTTTTTCTGAAATTGCCGCACATGCGGGGGCGGGGGCTCCGGCACTGGTCTATCAACCCCAGGTCAGTTATCCGGCAGGCCAGGTGATCGGGCTGGAGGTGCTGTTCCGCTGGCGCGCGGAAGACGCCCCCAAGCGGCATTCCCCGCTGATGTTCCTGCCGCAGCTGACCCCGGCGCAGACCAGCGAGCTGTTCTTCTGGGTGATGGAAGAAGCCATCTCGGAGGCCCGTGTGCTGTCCAACTGGACCGGATGGAACGGCTACATCTCGGTCAACATCGAAGCCGACCAGATCGGCGACCCGGCGTTGATCGAACACATCAACACCACGCTGCAACGCTACGCCTGGGCTCCCGAGCGACTGATGGTCGAAGTCACCGAGCGCCGCGCCATTCCGGCTTTTCCCAGCGTGGCGCGCAATGTGCAGTCGCTGCGCAAGGCTGGCGTGCGCGTGGCCATGGACGATTTCGGCGAGGGCTATGCCTCGTTCGAATACCTCAAGATCCTCGATCCGAGCGACATCAAGATTCCCGCCAGCTTCACGGCGGATGTCACCAAGGACGTGCGCAACGCCGAGATCGTGCGCGCCTTGGTCGATATTTCGCGGCGGCTTTCGATCAACGTGGTCGCCGAGGGTGTGGAGACGCGCGAATGCGCCCAGGCCTTGCACACCATGGGCCTGCAGAGCATGCAGGGCTATCTGTTCGGCGAGCCGCGCGAACTGGAGGAGTGGGCGCAGCTGCTCAAACAGCCCGGCGCCAGCGTGCTTCAGCCTTCCTGAGGTCTCAGCAGTTCCCTAGGGGCGTACCGGCCGCCGAGCAAGACCGGGCGATACATTTGGTCACCGCGCAGCCTGTTTTTTGCATCCATCATGGATGATCGATAAAAACAGGAGACAGGTATGAGCACCATCCCGGCGCAGCCCAGCGCTGCAATAGCACCCGAAGCACCCGAAGCACCCGAAGCGTCCGCCGCGGCCGTCCGGCCAGGTCACCACGGGGCGCCGACCATCGCGGCGCGCATCGACCGGCTTCCCCCCTCGAAGACCGTGCGCAATATGGTCATCCTGCTCTCCCTCGGGGGGCTGTTCGAGTTCTACGACCTGTTTCTGACGGCCTACATCGCGCCCGGATTGTTCAAGAGCGGCGTGTTCACCGCGACGACCAAGGGATTGTTCGGCTTCGAGGGCATCGCCAGTTTCGTCGCCGCGCTGTTCCTCGGCCTTTGGGTGGGCACGCTTTTCGTGAGCTGGCTCTCGGACCGCTACGGCAGACGCGTGGTCTACACCTGGGCTCTGCTCTGGTACTGCATCGCCACGCTGATCATGGCGTTTCAGCACACGGCTATGAGCATCGACATCTGGCGTTTCATCGCGTCCATAGGCATCGGGCTGGAGATGGTCAACATCGATACCTATATCTCGGAGCTGGCGCCGCAGGCCAAGCGGGGAACGTATTTCGCAATGAACCAGTTCATCACCTTCAGCGCTGTGCCGGTGGTGGCCTTCCTGGGCTGGCTGCTCGTGCCGCATCAGATCGCCGGCCTCGACGGCTGGCGCTGGGTGGCCATCTTCGGGGCGCTGGGCGCCATCGTCATCTGGTTCATCCGGCTGCGGCTGCCCGAGTCGCCGCGCTGGCTGGAGGACAAGGGGCGTCATCACGCCGCCGACGCGATTCTCAGCCGCATCGAGCAACGGGTGGAGCGCGAGACCGGCCGGCCCCTGCCCGAGCCCAAAGCCTTTGTTGGCGATGTGGAGCATGTGAAGCCGCGCTGGGGCGAGATGTGGGAAGGGGTCTACCGCAAGCGCACGTTGATGCTCATCCTGTTCAACATTTTGCAGACCGTGGGCTATTACGGCTTTGCCAGCTGGGCGCCGACCTATCTCATCGCCAAGGGCTTCGATATTCCCAAGTCGCTGCTCTACACCTTCATCATCGCCTTCGCCTACCCGATCTCGTCCCTCATCGGCGCCTCATTCGGCGACCGCTTCGAGCGCAAATGGCTGATCGCGGTGCCCGCGCTGGGCGTGGCACTGTTCGGGCTGCTGTTCGCGAACGCGGATGGCGCGGCGGCCATCATCGCGTTCGGCATTGCCGTGGCGTTCTTCAACAACATCATGAGCTACGCCTACCACGCCTATCAGAGCGAGCTCTACCCCACGCGCATCCGGGCGCAGGCGGTGGGATTCGTCTATTCGTTCAGCCGGATCAGCGCCGTGTTCAGCGGCTTCGTGATCGCGGATCTGCTCAAGACCTCGGGGGATGTCGGCGTGTTCACCTTCATTGCCGCCGCGATGGTCGGGGTGGCGCTGGTCATTGTCATCATGGGGCCGCGGGTCACGCAGCGGCGACTGGAGGACATCGCGCGATAAGCCCGCTGCGCTGCGGGAGATAATGGGCGGCCCCTCGCCTTGGACCGCCCGCCATGACCTCGACCGATCTCGTTGTTGCAGAACCCTCCTTTCGCCGCGTCTCCGCAGGGTTCGGGCTGCGTTGGTGGGCCGAGGGGTGGCGCGGTTTTACCCTGGCGCCGCTGCCGTGGATCGGCCTGGCCGCAGCCCTGCTCGTGCTGCTGTGGCTGCTGGGCGAATTGCCGCTGGGAGGCATGCTCTCGCAATGGCTGAGTCTGCCGCTGCTGGCCTTCGGCGTGATCTTTGCGGCGCTGCTGCGCCAGAGGGCGACGCGGGCGCGGGAGATCACGCCGCCAGGCATGCCGGTGGAGCCGCAGAACGAAGGCACGCTGTCGGCGTCGAGCCAGATGTGGACGCGCCGCCTCGGCCCGCTGCTGCTGGTCTCCTTGCTGGTGCTGGCGCTGGGTGGG
>JAJTBQ010000063.1 GCA_021286835.1 Thiomonas sp. | reverse complement strand
GAAGGCCTCGGCCCCCTGCTGCTTGGAGAGTTTCTCGCCGTGCGCGTCCAGCACCAGCGGGGTGTGCAGGTAGCGCGGCGTCGGCAGATCCAGAAGGCGCTGCAGCGCGATCTGCCGCGCGGTCGAGGTCGACAGATCCGCCCCGCGCACGACATCGGTCACGCCTTGCTCGCCGTCGTCCACCACCACGGCCAGCTGATAGGCCCAGGCGCCGTCGGCGCGCTTGAGCACGAAGTCGCCCGACTCCAGACTGAGGATTTGCGATTGCGCCCCCAGCCGGCGGTCGAACCAGCTTAGCGGCCGCTGGGCATCGTCGGGCAGGCGCACACGCCAGGACCGAGGTCTGCGTCCATGCAGCCCAGTGCGACAGGTGCCCGGGTAGATCGCCTCGTGGCCACGCGCGGGAAGGCGGTTCTGTGCGGCCAGCACGGCAAGAATGTCCGACCGGGAGCAGCCGCAGGGATAGGCGCGCCCTGCCTCGACCAGCGCATCGAGCGCCTGTTGATACAGCGCGCCTCGATGCGATTGCCAGACCGGCGGGCGATCCGGATGCAGTCCGCAGGCGGCGAGCTGCTGAAGGATGGTCTGCGCTGCGCCGGGCGCATGACGGGTGAAATCGACATCTTCGATGCGCACCAGCCAGATGCCGTCGTGCGCCCGCGCGTCCAGCCAGGACGCCAGCGCAGCGACCAGTGAGCCCGCATGCAGCGGCCCCGTGGGCGACGGCGCAAAGCGCCCCGTGTAAGTCGGTGGGGATGTCGTCATGCCAGCGGGCACTGGCGGCCAGCGGTCAATGCCCGTCGAGCAAGGCGTTGACGTCCTGCGCCAGATCCTGAGCGGTCACACCTTCGCGCTCGAAAAGGCGGATCTTGCCTTTGGGATCGAACACGTAAAAGCCGGCCGTGTGATCCATGGTGTAGCTTCCAGGCGTCTTGCCAGGCACTTTTTTGTAATACACCTTGAAGTTCTTCGCCGTCAGTGCAATCTGCTCGGGCGAGCCGGTCAGCGCCAGGAAACTCGGGTTGAAGTGGGTGACGTAGGCCTTGAGAATCTCCGGGGTGTCGCGCTGCGGGTCGACCGTGACGAACAGGAACTGCACATCCTTGGACTTCGCGCCCAGATCGTCCATGGCTTGCGCCACCACTTGCAGGGAAGCCGGGCAGATGTCCGGGCATTGCGTGTAGCCGAAGTACATCACCACGACCTTGCCGGCAAAGTCGGTCAGGGTACGCTGCCTGCCATTGAAGTCCGTCAGGGAAAAACCGTCGGCGTACGGTACCCCGGTGATGTCCACGCCGTGGAAAACATAAGGTTTACTGCAGGCGGCCAGCGCCATGGGTGCCAGCGCGGTGGCGAGCAGAAGGGAGCGGCGCGCAGCAGAAAAACGCTTGGACATCAGACGATATGCAGAGGCAGGTAGTGGTCCACCAACAAGGCGGCGAAGAGCAGCGAAAGATAAAGGATGGAATAGCGGAAGGTCTTGCGCGAAAGCAAGTCGCTGTACTTGCGCTTGAGTGCCCAGGCATAGGCGATGAAGATGCCATCGAGCACGACCGCGCTGGCCAGATAGATCAGGCCGCTCATGCCCATAACGTAAGGCAGGAAGGTGACGGCCGTGAGCAGCAGGGTGTAGAGCAGGATCTGCGTGCGGGTGAACTCCGACCCATGTGTGACGGGCAGCATGGGCAGCCCGGATTGCTTGTAATCGTCCACCCGGTAAAGGGCCAGTGCCCAGAAGTGCGGCGGCGTCCAGAGGAAGATGATGAGAAACAGCAGCATCGCCTCAACCGAAACATGCCCACTGACCGCAGCCCAGCCGAGCACAGGCGGCATAGCCCCCGACGCGCCGCCGATCACGATGTTCTGCGGGGTGGCCGGCTTGAGAAAGAGGGTGTAGATCACCGCGTAGCCCACAAAGGTGCCGAAGGTCAGCCACATGGTCAGCGGGTTGACCTGGGTGTACAGCAGCCACATGCCGGCCGCGCAAAGCACGCCGGAGAACGTGATGATGGCCGCGGCGCCCAACTCGCCGTTGGCCGATGGCCGCCAGGCGGTGCGGCGCATCACGGCATCGATCTTCTGCTCGACCAGGCAGTTGAACGCGGCGGCCGCACTGGCCACCAGCCAGATGCCCAGCGTGCCGAACAAGACCGGCTGCCAGGCCGGCAAGGTCGGTTCGGCGAGGAACATGCCGATGACTGCGCAAAAGACGATGAGCTGCACCACCCGGGGCTTGGTCAGCGCGTAGAGCTGAGAAGCCACACGGGCCGGACTGGGCGAGTTGTTGAGTACTTGATGATCCATGAAAATCTCCGCACCGAGGCTCAGTGTTTGGGCAGGGGCTGGGCTGCCGTCACTTTGACGAAAGCCGAACCGAGCGATTCCGAGGGCGCCCGGCTGCGCACCGTGGCGCTGACGCGATAGATGCCCGTGACGAGCAACAACATCAAGATGGCGGATCCCCCGTTGTGAGCCACAGCGATCAGGATGGGGTGGCCTTCCGTGACCAGGGTGATGCCGAAGATCACTTGCAGCACCAGGGCAAAGGAAATCCATGCGGCAAGACGGCGGAGCGGGGGATGGCGCCACAGTGCCGCCACTGCGGCAAACACCGCCACGGTCGTCACGACAGCAAAAAGACGATGGCCCCATTGGATGGCGACCAGCGCTGCCGTGGTGATGGGCGAGCCATCCGCGTTCTCACCGAGGTGGCGCCAGAGCGTGAAACCCTGCTCCCAGTTGGCCGTGGGATCGAAACTGCCGTTGCAGGTGGGAAAACCGCTGCAGGCCAGCGCCGCATAGTTGGTGCTGGTCCAACCGCCGAGGAAGATCTGAATGCCCACCGTGATCATGGCGATCCAGAGGAGGGCGCGCGTCAGCGTTCCGGCGTTCACACTGATCAGATCGGCCCTGTTGCGCATCCAGAACCACGCCAGCAACAGCAGCAGAATGATGCCGCCCATGAGATGCAAGGTGACGATCAGCGGAATCAGTTGCATCGTGACCGTCCACTTCCCGAACAGCCCCTGCAGCAGCACCCAGAAGAAAAGGGCGACCGGCAGCCCAAGCTGGATGTCCTCGCCATGACGGCGAGCCCAGATAGCCCGCGCCAGAAGCACCATGATCAGTGTGCCGATGATGCTGCCCGCATAGCGATGAATCATCTCGATCCAGGCCTTGAACGGGCTGACATTACCCTGGGTGCCGCCCTGCTCCTGCACAGCTTGCGCAATCTGCGTGTGGGCCTGGATGGGCGTGAACTTGGCGTAGCAACCGGGCCAATCCGGGCAGCCCAGACCCGAGTCGGTGAGACGCACGTAAGAGCCGAACATCACCAGATCGAGCGTGAGAAACACCAGCACAGCGGTGAGCTTGGACCAGCGCATTCTCAGCCCCATCCAGAACACGCCGACCAGCACCACGACCCAGACCAGCGCCTGTACCCAATGCAATGAAAACTGCCAAATGGCGTTACTCGCGACATTCATTGCACGGGCTCCACTTGCTTGAACTTGATGCCTGCATTGTTGTAGAGCAGCTTGGCGAGCACGCGCCTCATCTTCGTCGGGTCGGGATTGGCGGGGAACTGCATCATCAGATGACCAAAGGGATCCACCAGCCAGGTTGGTCCCTGCAACTGGCCCGCCTCGTTGGGCAACCAGCCAGTCAGTTGCTTCGGATCAGCACGCAGGACGAGGGTGCCTTCGGCTGGTTCCGTCACGCCGGGATTGATGGGCGCATCGTCTGTCACCAGCCAGACCCGCACGATCTGGTCGCGATTGTCACCCTGGGCGATACGTATCTGCCGCATATAGAACAAGGATTGCTGGCACTGCTTGTCGCATGCCCCTGGAGCCGCCATCACCATCAGCCAATAACCCTCCAGGCGCCTGAGGTTGTAGGGCTTGCCGTCCAGCGTCTTCAAGCTCAGTTCGAGCGGGATGGGGCGCTGGGGCTCCACCAGCGTGCCATACGGCGGCTTGCCCGAGGGATGCACGACGTAGAACAGAAAAAACGCCGCCACGATGGGCGCGGCCGACATGGCGAACAGGAGCCACAGTGTGAACAACGACCGCGGTTTACGCACGGGCGGCTGAGCAGGAGGGGTGAGGCTGGAGGTCAAGGGGGAACTCACGATGGATGCGTCAATAAGCGTCAGTTAGCGCCAATAGGGCGGTCAAAAGTTGCGCGGCATGGCTTGATCCAGCGCCTTGCCCGAAGCCCGCGTCTTGCGCAGACGTCGATATAAAAAGTAGATCAGGAGCACCATGCCGGTGGCGCTCATGCCGAACCACTGTGCGGCATAGCCGTAGTTCGTGTCTATTCCTGTATTCGCGGCCGGCCACTGCCTGCCCAGCCCGTCCTTCAGATCGCCCGATTGACGAAGCACGTACGGCAACAGCTTGATGTGATGAAAAGCAGCATACTTCTTCAAGTTCACATTTTGCCGGATCACCTGACCCGGAGGCTCGGAGAAGAACGAAAACCATTCTGAAGGCGGTGGCGCGATAAGTCCATCGATGGTCGTCAATCCTCGCGGCGTTTGGTACTGTGCAATCAGGTCCATGGCCTGGAAATTCCGCGGGATCCAGCCGCGCAGCACCATGACATACTGATCACTGCCGACAAGCCTGAGTGGCGTCAGGACCCAAAAGCCCGTCTGCTCATCCTGCTGCCGATTCTGCAGGTAGATCGTCCACTGGTGGGCGTACTCGCCGGCGGCCCTGGCACGACGCCACACATCGCGGCCCAACGCGATGTCCGCATGTCCGACCTGCAGGGGATGCGCCTTCTCGCGCTGATCCATTTGCAGATTCAGGGCTTCCTTTTCATGGGCGCGACCCAGTTGCCAGAAGCCCAGGGACATCGTCACCCCAATCACCAGCAGGCCCAGAATGATGATCAGCAATTGCTTGGGGCCAAAAGCCTTCTCCGGCTTCGCCGCGCTGGAATCTGAGGTAATCTGCTTGGTCATTTGCACAGGCTCACACCATGAAAATCCTGATCCCCATCGCCTTTCTGCTCATCATCGGGAGCCTGTTTTCCGGCCTGTTCTTCGTGATGAAGGATAAAGGCAAAAGCAATCGCGCCGTGTATGCACTGACTTTCAGGGTCGGCTTCTCGGTCTTGCTATTTTTGATTCTGATCATCAGTTACAAAATGGGGTGGATTCATCCCCATGATGTCGGGCAGTGAGCCCTAAGAAAAATGCGCCGCTTATGCGGCGCATTTTTCTGCTTGGTTCACATCAGAGCCAGTAAACCAGCACATACAGCAACAGCCAAACCACGTCGACGAAGTGCCAGTACCAGGCAGCGCCTTCGAAGGCGAAGTGGTGGTCTGCCGTAAAGTTGCCTTTGATCAGACGAATCAACACCACGGTCAGCATGGTTGCGCCGAGGAACACATGGAAACCGTGAAAACCGGTCAGCATGAAGAAGGTCGACCCGTAAATGCCGGAAGTCAGTTTGACCCCTTCAACGGTGTAGGCATGGTGATATTCATAACCCTGCATAAACAAGAAGACGACCCCCAGTGCAATGGTCAGGGTCAGCCAGAAAATGGCCTTGCCGCGGTGAGCAGCGCGCAGCGCATGGTGAGCGATGGTCAGCGTGACGCCAGAACTCAGCAGGAGCGCGGTGTTGATGGTAGGAATGGGCCACGGACCGAGTGCTTCATGTACGGCGGGGATCAATCCGCCGGGGCCGGTCGAGGGCCAAGTGCCAGCAAAGTTGGGCCAGAGAATCTTGCTGTGCAAGGCGGAGAGATCAGGCAGTGAAAACTCTCGCGAGTAATACAGCGCACCGAAGAACGAGGCAAAGAACATCACCTCGGAGAAGATGAACCAGGCCATGCTCCAGCGATAGGAGGTATCCACACGCTGGTTGTGCTTGCCCGCTTCGCTTTCGCCAATGGCTTTGCCAAACCAGCTGAACACGATATAGACCACCCAGAGAAAACCCGCGAGCAGCAACCACTCCATGTGCGGCACACCATTGAACCAGAGCCCGGCTCCGAAGGCCATGGCCAGCAAACCCATGGCGGTAAGCACCGGGAATTGCGATGGCCCAGGCAGAAAATAGCCATGGGGCTGGGTTGAAGATGCCATATTGCCTCCTGTTATGTGCGCGCGGCGCTCGAAATCACAAAATTGACAATCAAGATCAGTCCAACCACAAACACCAATGCGACAAGCAAGCCTGCCGCGATAATGTGTTCGGGTTTTGCATGCTCAAAATCTTTACTTCGCTCACTGGATTTCCGTATACCGGCAAAAGACCAGAGTACGGCCACCACTGCGCGCAGGAAAGAGGGTCGAGAAGATTGACTCAACACACACTTTCTTCAAGATGGGAGCGCGACAGGCTCAAGCCCGCGGCGCTCCCTCATATCAAACACCTAGAAACTTTGCCTTGATGAGATAACCGAGGTAAATCGCCAGTGCGATACTCACCATGATCATGGCCGTCTTGAAATTCTGGCGGCGTTTTTCAGGAGGCAGCTGGCGATTACCCATATCGGATCTCAGTTGTAGCCCAGAACCCGTGTGGCATCGGCATTCAACTTGGGCGGGGTTTCGAAGGTATGGAACGGCGCCGGCGAGGGAATTTCCCATTCCAGGCCCTCAGCACCTTCCCAAGGACGCTGAGGCGCTTTCTCACCCTTGCCACGCAACACCGGAATCACCACGGCGAACAAGAAGTAGGCCTGCGACAGACCGAACAGCCAGGCACCGATGGTGGAGATCTGGTTGAAGTCAGTGAACTGCACCGGATACGCCACATAGCGACGTGGCATCCCGGCCAGACCCAGGAAGTGTTGCGGGAAGAAGGCGATGTTGAACGAGATCATCGAGGTCCAGAAGTGAATCTTGCCGGCGGTCTCGTTGTACATCACGCCGCTCCACTTGGGCGCCCAGTAATAGAAGCCCATGAAAATACCGAACAGCGAACCGGCCACCAGCACGTAGTGGAAGTGCGCGATCACGAAGTAGGTGTTGTGCACCTGGGTGTCGATGGGCACCATGGCCAGCATCAGGCCGGTGAAGCCGCCCAGAGTGAACACGAAAATGAAACCGACGGCGAACAGCATCGGCGTCTCAAACGTCATGGATCCGCGCCACATGGTGGCCACCCAGTTGAACACCTTCACCCCGGTGGGCACGGCGATCAGCATGGTGGCATACATGAAGAACAGTTGGCCAGTGGTCGGCATGCCCGCGGTGAACATGTGGTGGGCCCAGACCAGGAAGGACAGGATGGCGATGGAGGCCGAGGCATACACCATCGAGCTGTAGCCGAAGAGCCTCTTGCGGGCGAACGCAGGAATGACCGAGCTGACGATGCCGAAGACCGGCAGAATCATCACATAAACCTCAGGGTGCCCGAAGAACCAGAACAGGTGTTGGTACAGCACAGGGTCACCGCCACCGGTTGCACTGAAGAAGCTGGTACCGAAGTGGCGGTCGGTCAGGGTCATGGTGACGGCGCCGGCCAGCACGGGCATGATGGCCAGCAGCAGGTAGGCGGTAATCAGCCAGGTCCAGACGAACAGCGGCATCTTCATCAGCGTCATGCCGGGAGCACGCAGATTCAGAATCGTGACGATGATGTTGATGGAACCCATGATGGACGAGGCGCCCATCAGGTGGATGGCGAAAATCACCAGATCCATGCCCATGCCCTGCTGGACGGTCAGCGGAGCGTAAAGCGTCCAGCCCACGCCAGGCGCGCCGCCCGGCACGAAGAACGACGCTGTGAGCAAGATGGCCGCAGGAATCAACAGCCAGAAGCTGAGGTTGTTCAGGCGCGGGAAGGCCATGTCAGGCGCGCCGATCTGCAGCGGAATCATCCAGTTGGCAAAACCCACCAGCGCAGGCATGACCGAACCGAAAATCATCATGATGCCGTGCATCGTCGAGAAGGCGTTGAAGAGCTCGGGGTTCAGCAGCCAGACATAGGGCTTCCACAGCTCGGTGCGGATGCCCAGGGCCAGAATGCCGCCCTCGAACAACATCCACAAGGCGAACAACAGGTACATCGTGCCGATGTCCTTGTGGTTGGTGGAGAACAGCCAGCGGCGGATGCCGTGGGGATGTTCGTGTGCATGGTCACCGGCGTGGGCCGATGACGGTGCGTGATCGATGACTGCGCTCATGGTGCCTTCCTTTCCTGCCATTCCAGAAAATGTTGATACGTCGTTCTATGCGTTGAGGTTGGGATCGCCTGGCCTCGATTGTCAGACAGAGCAACCCTAGACGCCTGTCTCATCAGGTTTTGCTAGGCGCAGCACCATCGGCAGGGGGCGTGCTGTCGGGATGGGCCTTTTTCCACTGCGCAACCCATTGCTCATACTCGGGCATGGTGACCACCTTGATGACGATGGGCATGAACGCGTGGTACTTGCCGCAGATCTGGGCACACTGGCCGTAGTAGGTGCCGGTCTTTTCGGCGGTGAACCAGGTCGAACGCACGAAACCGGGAATGGCATCCATCTGCACGCCCAGCGCATTGACATAGAAGCCGTGCAGCACGTCGTCGGACGTGGTGACGATCTTGATCTTCTTGTTCACCGGCACGACCAGTTCATGATCGACGGCCAGCACGAAGTTGTTAGGCAGATCCTTGCCTTCGTAGATTTCGGAGTACGGCGTGGTCAGGGTGGACCAGAACGAGATGCCCTTGCCCGGGCCGGCCATGTAGTCGTAGCCCCACTTCCACTGCGCGCCCGTTGCCTTGACGGTCATGAAGGAATCACTGTGGTTTTCCTGGGCGATCACGGTGCGGGTGGCGGGAACCAGGATGGCAATCACGATCAAAATCGGGATGATGGTCCAGGCAATCTCGACCTTGGTGCTCTCATGGAAGTGCGCGGAGACGGCACCCTTCGATTTGCGGTGCTTGAACACGGAATAGAACATCGCGCCAAACACCACAATGCCGATACCCAGGCAGACCCACAGCATCATGTCCATCAGGAATTTTTCTTCCTTGGCCATGGGCGAAACCGGGTTCTGGAAATACAGACCCAGGACCTGCGGCCCACCCGGCAGACTTTCCACTGCGGCATGGGCCGCGCCCATGACGCCCAGCAGGGAAGCTGCGGTTGCCAGACGGATTTGATGTAATGCTTTCATGTCGCCCCACTCTAAGAATTGGTCTCGTCCCTAATACACATCAAAGGCCCCGCAAGGCGGCCCTCAAATCTCTCGCCAGTACCGCGCGCCGCTCGGGGCGCGCGTACCGACCGATGTAGGCAGTTCGGCCGGCCGATGTCACCTCGATCAGCCCGCTTGCTGGCAGCGATACCCGCACCCACTGGGGGTTGAAGCTCACCGTCTGCACCACACCCGCGTTCTCCCACTCCACCTGCAACTGCTGCACCGACAATCGAACACGCTCACGATCCGTGGCGTGGCGGCCATAAACAAACAGCGCCGCCCCCACCGCAGCCAACTCGATGCCCGTGAACGGCATCACCAGAGCGCCGCCCACATCCCAGGCAATCGACGCCACGATCAGGGACACGACGCACAGCGAGGCAAAAAACACCATCAGCTGCTGCGGCGACATGGAGCAATTGCGGCGGAACACCCAGTCCCGCAGCCAGCACTCATCGGCATCCGGTTCGCGAAGCACTGGAGCCTCGGCCACAGGACTCCCCTGCAAGCCTTGCACTGATGCGCTTCGCGGATGATCGACGTTGTGCATTTGCATCATTCGGAGTCACTGACCCGGCAGCGAAACGCGCCTGTCACAGGTCTATATGAGTGGATGATTATAGGTGCGGCAGATTGCCGCATCCATGTTCCAGCCACCAGTTGATTCGATTTTGCGCGGGATCAAGATGGTTTCGTTACATTCTGATCCACTGATGTCCCAACCCTGGGCCGCGACAATTTGTCACATTTTTAGCGCCTGCGAAGCGGCGTCGGCAATCCGGGTTGACGCGCAGTGTTGCGCAATTG
>JAJTBQ010000062.1 GCA_021286835.1 Thiomonas sp. | reverse complement strand
CGCTTTCGAGCTGCAGGGCGTTCTGCGCGTTCTGGCCGTTCTGGGTGTATCCGGCAAGCCGGTTGATCTGTCCGGTCAGGCTGACGTTCTGGGCCGCGGCGACGGGCTGGTCGGATGGGTTGACCAGGGAACTGCCCGTGGAGAGCTGCTGGCCCAGGGTATTGAGCGTGTTTTGCTGATTGAGAATGCCCGTGAGACTGGCGGCATAGAACTGTGAGGTGCTGATGCGCATGGCGACGCTCCTTCTTTCTTGGCTTACTGCACAGCCTGCAGCAACGAGGTGAACAGGCTGTTGCCCACCTGAATGGCCTTGGCCGCAGCCTGATAGGCCTGCTGGTACTGGATCAGGTTGGTCGCTTCCTCGTCGAGATTCACGCCGGAGACCGATTGCTGCGCAGCCGTGGCCTGGGCAGCGACCGAAGTGGCCGCACTGAGCGCGCTCTGCGCCTGATTGCCCTGGGTCGCGACCTGACTGACGAGCTGCGAATAGGCGCCTTCGAGCGAGGTGCTGCCCTGGCCCAGCGTCTTGGCCGTCTGCAGTGCGGCCATGGCCTGGGCGTTGCCGCCATTGCCGCCGCTGGCAGCGCTGAGGGTGAAGGTATCGCCTGAAACGGCGGTGCTTCCCGCCAACGTGACGTTCCAGTAGCCGCCTGGCGGGTTGTTGGCGTAGGGGATGGACAGCACCTGCCCGCTACCGCCCAGACTCAGGCTGCCGGTCGCCAGGACGGTGGCCGAACCGGGTTGGGTCACCTGGAAGCCGACGCTGCCGCTCGTGCCGCCGCTCGTCATTGTGATTTGCAGGGACGTGGGCACGCTTGCCCCGGTGATGAGGGTGGCGCCCGCGCCGCTGGTGGCGCTGTATTGACCCGACGACAGCGTGAGGTTGCCGAGGTTGGTGTTGACCAGGCTGCCCGACTGCATCTGACCGGCGCTGGACACGTAAGGCGAGGCCGCTGCGATTTTCGTGGGATCGGTGAGGGTGGACTGGAAGTTCAGCGCGCCATAGCGGGTCGGCAACACCTCGAAGCTGTTGCCGGCCTGGGCGCCGCTCACATTGAGCTGTACGCCGTCGAAGTTGAGCGTGGTCGTGGCACCGGACACGCTGGTGCTAAGCGTGGCCGCCTGCCCCGTGGACAGATTGGTGGCGGTCCAGGCGCTGCCATCGAAATTCAGACGATAGTCGGCCGTGGTGAGCGCGTTGGCATCGACCACCGCGCCGCTGATGACCGCATTGCCGGTATTGCCCGAGTTGCCCAGCACCTGCACCGGGCCGGACTGGAACATCGCAGCGCCGAATTGGCCGTTGAGATCGAGCCCCTGGGCCTGCTGGCTGTTCATGGCCGAGGCCAGGCCATCGGCGATGCGGCCAAGCGCGTTCTGCGCGGGCTGCAGCACTTGGCTGCGGAACTGCAGCAGACCGCCCAGCGTTCCGCCCTGAAGTCCTTGCGACAGGACGGCGCCATTGGCGGCGTAAGCCACGTCCAACTGCGACGGATCGTAGGCGTTGGGCGTGGTTTTCAGATCGAAGGACTGCGCCCCAGCCACCAGCACCTGCCCGTTGCCGGTGAAGACATTGACCTGATTGCCGTCCTGCGCCAGCACGGTGACACCCACCTGGGCCGAGAGCTGGGTGATGAGCTGGTCGCGCTGATCGAGCATCGAGTTGGGCGTGCTGCCCGCGCCCGACATCGAGTTGATCTGGACGTTGAGCTGGGCGATCTGCTGCGTGAGGCTGTTGATGGCGGTGACGCTCTGGCCCAACTGCTGATTGACGCCGTCGGCCGCGTTTTGCAATTGCTGCGCCGAAGACTGAACCGCCTGCGCCAGGGCCTGGGACTGGCTGATGAGGTTTTGCCGCGAGGGAATGTCCGACGGGTTCGCGGCCACCTGGGCCACGCCGCTGGCGAAGAACTGGTTGATCGACGTGCTCAGGCCGGCATTCGTTCCGGCCAGCAGATTGACGATGGACTGGAGCTGGGTGTTGACGGTGCCGGCGCCACTGGCGGTCGCCGTCGTGCTCCAGACCTGCGACTGCAGGTAGCTGTTGTAGCTGCGGGTGATCGCGTCGATCTGCGTGCCATTGCCCAGATATTGCCCGCCATACAGGCTGGGCGTGAGGGTGGACTGCACCGACGTCTCCCGGCTGTAGCCCGGCGTATTGACGTTGGCGATGTTGTTGCCCGTGACCTGCAGCGCCGACTGCGCCGCCTGCAAGCCGGTCAAGGCGTTGTTGAGAAGTCCGCTGATGCCTGACATGTCCGTTCCTGCGTTTGGGTCTGGGTCTGAGGGCCGCGCCGCTCAGCCGCGGCCAAGGGTCTGGCGCTGCGCCGCGCCGTAGGCCTTGGAGGCGCCCGTCGCCGGACCATAGGTGGGCTCGGTCGTTTGCCGCTGCGACTGGGTGATGGCCTGTTGCAGCGCCGCGCTCCAGACGGTGAGGGTGTGTTGCAGCGCCAGGGTTTCGTCGCGCAGCGCGGTGACTTCGGCAGTCAGTTCGGGCGATCGGTCGAGCGCCGGGTCGGCCGACCGGCGCCGGTCGGCAAATTGATCCAGCGCCTGAATCAGCGGCTCCCAGATGGGGGTGACGGGCAGGGCGCCTTCGGTGCCGGTGTTCACCAGCGCCCGGCGCTGCTGACGCAGCACCTCGGTCAGTGCGGCGACGAGCTGGCGTTCGTCTTGGGGAATCTGGGGCTGGGTCATGGCGGCAGGAGCGGACGCAGGGGGTACTTGCTTTAACGTCACTGCGTGCTGAAACTTGAGCTCACACCCAGTTGCGCCAAGGCCTGCTGCATGCGTGGGCTTCGGGCGATGGCCACGATCTTGGCGGCATAGTCGGGGTCGGTCGCGTAGCCGCTGCGCTGCAGCGCGGACGCGAAGGCCGAAATGTCGTGACCCTGACCGCGTGCCGACTGATAGCGCGGGCGCGAGAGCAGGGTGGCGTAGTTGTCCACGCTGTCGGCCACGTTCTGGTAGGCGCGGAAGGCCGCGGCGCCCACGGTCGAGACGCCGTTCTGGAATTCCCGGGTGAGGGTCTGCACGGTGCCGCCGGACCAGCTGCCACCGGCTTTCACGCCGAAGACATTGTTCCCCGGCGTGTGCTGGCCCCAACCGGTTTCGAGCGCCGCCTGCGCCAATATGGCCACGGGGGCCACGCCGAGCTGTTTCGCCGCGGTCTGCACGCTGGGGAGAATGCTGGCGATGAAGCTGCGCGCCTGTTCGGCCGCAGACTTGTCGGTCTTGCGCTGCGCGGCGGGCGTGGCTGCCGCGGCATTCGGCGCATCGGCCGTGCTCATCGAGGGCATCGTTGCGGGCGCCGCGGCAAGGGCGGGCAGGGCGTTCTGCCGATAGGTGCTCAAAGGCTCGGGCAACGCGGCGTTGCCGCGGGCGACCAGGGGCAGCGCGGCAGCGTTGGCATCGGCGGCACGGGCGCCGGGGGGCGTGGCCGCCGCAGATGCGGCCGCGGACGACGTGGCTGCCTGGGCCGTGGCGCCATAGCGGCTGGACAGTTCGCGGGCGATGAAGCTCGCCAGGCCGATGCCCTGGCCCTGGCTGAGCGTGGTGGCGAGCTGCTGCGTGAACATCGACTTGAACATCGGCCCCGAGGTGTCGCCCAACATGTCAGGCCCCAGGCTGGTGGCGTTCATCGCGTTGAGCATCTGCTGCATCAGCAGCGCCTCGAACTGCTGCGCCACCGCCTTGATCGCCTGCGGACTGCGCGGATTGGCCTCGGCGGCGGCCTTGAGCTGGTTCAGCCCCTGGAACGACAGGCTGTTGCCGGCGGCGTTGCCACTGGGAGGCAGGGGCGCGGCGGGAAGGCTGGGCAGGGTCGCCATGTCGGACGGGCTCGGAATGGTTCAGATCACGTCGAGCTGCGCATGCAGCGCGCCGGCGGCCTTCATGGCCTGCAGGATGGCGATCAGGTCGTTGGGCGCGGCGCCCACGGCATTGAGCGCGCGGACCACGGCTTCGAGCGTGACGCCGGGCTTGAACATGAGCAGATTGGCCTTGTCCGCCTTGGCCTTCACGTCGGTCTTGGGAACGACGGCCGTCTGGCCCGCGCCCAGCGGGTTGGGCTGACTGACCTCGTACTGGGTATTGATGGTCACGGACAGATTGCCGTGGGCCACGGCGCAGGCACCCAGGGTGACGTTCTGGCCCAGCACCACGGTGCCGCTGCGGGCATCGATGACCACCTTGGCCGGTGGAGATTCGGGCGAGACGTCCAAGGCTTCGACCTGGCCGAGAAAAGCCGTGCGGTCGCCCGCGGTCAGCGGCGCCTGAACCTGGATGACGCCGGCGTTCATCGCCGTGGCCGTGCCTGCGCCGAAGCGCTGGTTGATGGCCTCGGCCACCCGGCTGGCGGTGCCGAAGCTGGGCGTGTTGAGCGCGAGGGTCAGCGGGCCGGACTGGTCGAAGTTGCTCGCCACGGCACGCTCGACCGTGGCGCCGTTGGCGATCATCCCTGCCGTGAGGAAGTTGACCTGGGTACTGTTGCCCCCCGAGGCCGCGCCGAAGCCGCTGACCACCACATTGCCCTGGGCCACGGCATAGGTCTGGCCGTCCGCGCCTTTGAGCGGCGTCATCAGCAGGGTGCCTCCCGCCAGGCTGGAGGCATTGCCGACGGCGGAGACGGTGATGTTGATCTGCTGACCGGGCTGCGCGAACGGCGGCAGATTGGCGGTGATCATCACGGCGGCCACGTCCTTGGGCTGCAGATTGGAGGCCACGCCCGGCGGCAGGTTGATGCCCAGACGCTGGAACATCGAGAGCAGCGACTGGGTGGTGTAGGGCACCTGCGTGGCCTGATCGCCCGTGCCGCCCAGGCCGACCACGAGGCCGTAGCCGACGAGCTGATTCACGCGCACGCCCTGCACGCTGGTGAGATCGCGGATGGCGGCGGCCTGCACGGGGGGCAATGTCCAGACGAGCAGCGCCAGGACGCCGGCGAGACGCTGAAGGAAGCGGAGCGGGAGGTACGGCATGATCGTGGATGAACGCAAGGTCAGAATGGCCACAGCGAGAGGAAGAAGCTCGCCAGCCAGGGTACTTTGGCCGCCGCGTAGACATCGCCCGTGCCGCTGTATTCCACGCGGGCGTTGGCGATCTGAGTGCTCAGCACGGTGTTCTGCGGGCTGACGTCGGCCGCGCGCACCACCCCGGCCACGCGGATGTATTCGTGCCCGCCATTGAGCATGACCTCCTTCTGGCCGGAGATCTGCAGATTGCCGTTGCTCATCACCTGCACCACGGTGGCCTGCAGCGTGGTGGTGAAGGTGTTGCTCTGCGACGTGGCGCCGTTGCCGCCGAACTTGGTCGACGAGGTCATGCCCAGCGAGGGCGAATAACCCCCGGCGGTGAGCGGCTTGCCGAAAAAGCTCGACAGGCCCGCGCTTACATCGTCGGACTTGTTCACCGTGGTGTTGGTCGATTTGGTGGCGTTGGCGTTTTCCTGGATGAGCACCGTGATCAGATCGCCCACGCGGTGGGCGCGGCTGTCCTCGAACAGCGACACATTGGTGCCGGGCTGCCAGATCGAGCCGTTGGGCGCATGGGCGTTCATTGCCTCGGGCTGTGCCGGAATGGGCAGTGGCTGAAGCGCCTCGCCGCTCATGTGCTGCTGCGGCATGGCGCAGGCGCCCAGCGCCAGCACGGCGACCGCGGCCAGGCCTGAACGAAGACGACGCAGCACCTTCATGGCCGTGCTCACAGATTGTTGTTCACGTATTGCAGCATCTGGTCGGAGGCCTGCACCGCCTTGCTGTTGACTTCATAGGCGCGCTGCGTCGAGATCATGTCCACCAGCTCGGCGACGACGTTGACGTTCGACGATTCCAGATAGCCCTGCTGCACCGAACCGAGGCCGTTGAGCGTTGGCTGGCCGGTGTTGGGCGCGCCGCTGGAGCCGGTCTGCAGGTAGAGGTTGTCGCCCACGCTCTGCAGGCCCGTGGGGTTGACGAAGCTGGCCAGTTGCAGCGCACCGACCTGCTGCGGCGCGGCCTGGCCCGGCAGGGTGACCGACACCGTGCCGTCGTTGCCGATGGTCACGGTCTGCGCGCTCGCCGGAATGGTGACCGTGGGCTGCACCAGATAGCCGTTGGCGGTGACGAGCTGGCCCTGATTGTTGAGCTGGAAGGTGCCGTCGCGGGTGTAGGCGATGGTGCCGTCGGGTTTGAGCACCTGGAAGAAGCCTTGGCCGTTGATGGCGACGTCCAGCGAGTTGCCGGTCTGCGTGAGGTTGCCCTGGGTCATCAGGCGTTCGGTGGACACCGGGCGCACGCCGGTGCCCAGCTGCAGACCGCTGGGGTATTGGGTGCTCTGCGAAGATTGCGCGCCCGGCTGGGTGAGGTTCTGGTAGAGCAGGTCCTGGAACACGGCGCGCGAGCTCTTGAAGCCGCTGGTATTGACGTTCGCCAGATTGTTGGCGATCACGTCCATCTGGGTCTGTTCGGCCTGGAGCCCGGTGCGGGCGACGTAAAGCGAGCGGATCATGGCGGTTTCCCGGAATGCGAGGTGAATGTTGGAGGTGCCAGGCGCGTCAGCTCACGTTGAGCAGCTGCGTCGCGGCCTGGTGATTCTGGTCGACGGTCTGCATGAGCTTGGTCTGGATTTCAAACGCACGGGTGTTGTCGAGGATCTGGATCATGGCCTGCATCGGATTGACGTTGCTGCCCTCCAGAGCGCCCACGGCGAGCTGCACGGTGCCATCGGCCTGCGCCGGGCCCTGGGTGTCGCGGAACAGTCCATCGGCGCCGCGCTGCATCTGACTGGCGGGTGGATTGACCAGCTGAATGCGGTTGACCACGACCAGGGCATTGGGCTGGCTGCCCACCGGAACGCCGGAGATCGTGCCGTCCGAGCCGATCTGCACCGACTCCAGCGGCGGCATGGAGATCGGCGCGCCGCTCTGGCCCAGCACCGGCCGGCCGTCGCTGGTGGAGAGAATGCCGCTGCTGTTGATCTGCAGGTCGCCGTTGCGGGTGTAGGCCGTGTCGCCATTGGGCGCCTGCACCGCGATCCAGCCCTTGCCCTGGACGGCCACGTCGAGGTTGCGCCCGGTGTGGACGATCGGCCCTTCCTGCAGATCGGCGCTGTGACCCTGCACCGCGGTGTAGGCGCTGGTCGGCAAGGCGTTGCCGTACACCGGCAAGGCCCGGAACTGAGCCTGCTCGCCGCGGTAGCCGGTGGTGTTCACATTGGCGAGATTGTTGGCCGTCACCGCCTGCTGCTGCAGGATGGCGCGTGCGCCGGTGGCGGCAATCCATAAGGTATCCATGGCTCAGTCTCGGGTGGGGTCGCGGGCGGTCTTGCTTACAGGCTAAGCAAAGTCTGGACCACCTGGTTCTGCGTCTTGATGGTCTGCGCGTTGGCCTGATAGGCCTGCTGCGCGACGATCAGATTGACCAGCTGCGACGACAAATCGACGTTGGATTGCTCCACCGCGCTGGCCTGCAGCACGCCGAGCCCGCCGCCGCCAGGCTGCCCGGTCAGCGGCTGCCCCGATTCATAGGTGGGCACGAAGTAATTGCTGCCCAGACGTTGCAGGCCTTGCGGTGCCTTGAAGTTGGTGAGGGTGATCATGCCCAGCGTGGCCGACAGGCCGTTGCTGTAGCGTCCGTAGATGATGCCGCTCGGATCGACCGACAGATTGCTGAGCTGGCCCACGGCCGAGCCGTCGGTGGTCAGCGCATTGACCACCGAAGTGGCGTTGTAGTTGGTCGAGCCGGCGAAGTTCAGGGTGATGTTCGAGGCGGCGGCGCCGTCGGCCCAGGTGATATTGGGCACCGACAGCGTCGCGGTGCCGTTGATGGCGCCGGTGGAGGTGAACTGAATGGTGGACGGGCCGCCGCTGGTGATGCCGCCGGCCGCGCTGGTGCCGTCGACCGAGTAATACACATTCCACGCCTGGCCGCTGGCCGTGGCGCCGGTGGAGGGCAGGGCGTAGTAGGTGGTGAGCAGATGCGCGGTGCCCAGGCTGTCGTAGACGGTGCTGGTCGTGGAGTAGTTGTAGCTGGTGGGGTCGCTGGTGCTGAAGGCGGTGCCGCTGGCGATCGGGGTGACCGAGGCATTCAGATTGAGCGCCAGGGTGCCGCTGGTCGTGGCGTTGGGGGCCAGCGTGGTGGCCGTGATCTGCAGCGGGCCCGAGCCTCCGGTCAGCACGCCGTTGACGGCCGGCGTCCCGACGAGCTGTCCGCCCGAGGCGTCGACGATATAGCCGTTCTTGTCGAGCTGGAACTGGCCGTTGCGGCCATACACGGTGGAGCCGTTGTAGTCGAACTGGAAGAAGCCCTGACCGTTGATCGCCACATCCAGAGGATTGTCGGTGGCTTCGATATTGCCCTGGGAGAACTGCTGCGCCACCGTCGAGACGGTGGTGCCGATGCCCACCTGCCCATACTGCGGCGAGGTGCCGGCGATGGCGGCGGCATAGGTGTCGGCGAACTCGGCGTTCGAGCCCTTGAAGCCGACGGTGCTGGCATTGGCGATGTTGTTGCCCATCACCTGCAGATCGGTGGAAGCGGCCTTCAGGCCGGACAGGGCGGTTTGAAACGTGCTCATGGAATCCCCCGGAAAAAAGGATGTGGCTGGATGTGTTGAATGGGTGGGGCGGGGCGGTTTACATCACGCCCAACAGGCTCGACAGGGGCACAGTGCCGCTCTGTCCTTCCATCTGGAGTGCGGGTCCGTTGCTGCCGCTCAAATAGACCGACTGCACCTTGCCCGTGCCGAAAGGCACGGCCGCGACGGCCTGGCCGCTGTTGTCGGTGGCCGTGATGTTGAAGGTGTAGTTGCCTGCCGGGGCCTGCTGGCCGTTCGCGGTGGAACCATCCCAGGTGAAGGTCTGCACGCCCGTGGGCAGCGCGCCGAGCTGCAGGGTGTCGACGGTCTGCCCGGCGTTGTTGACCACCTGCACCTGCACGTTCTGCGCCGCCGAGGCCAGGGTGAAGCCGCCGGCCGCGGTGCCGCTGGTGCCCAGGCTGATGCTGTTGTTGTCGAACACCACGGTCTGCCCCACCAGATTGGCGGCCTGCAGACCCTGGGTCTGGGCCAGCTGGGCGGTGAGGGTGGCCATGGACTGCTGCATGCTCTGAATGCCGCTGGCCGTGCTGAACTGCGCGAGCTGGGCCGAGAGGTCCTGGTTGCTCAGTGGGTTCATCGGATCCTGGTTGGTGAGCTGGGTCACCAGCAGGGTGTAGAAGGTGTTGACGTCGGCAAGTCCGGCCTGGCCGCTGGTGGCGCTGCCGGAGCTGCTGCTGGTCTGCAGCGAGGACAGGAAGGGGTTGGAGCTGATGGGCGAGGTGCTCATGGCAGGGTACTTTCAAGCAAGGGCAGGGCGTTCGGAAAGGTTCATTGGCCCAGCGTGAGGGTCTTCAGCAGCAGGTTCTTGGTGGTGGTCATCACGTTCACGTCGGCCTGATAGGCGCGCGAGGCGGAGATCATGTTGACCATTTCGTCGACCGGATTGACGTTGGGATAGCTGACATAGCCGTCCTTGTTCGCCAGGGGGTTGCCGGGTTCGTAAACGAGTTTGAGCGGGCCGGGCTTCTCCACCACGCCGGCGACCTGAACGCCGTTCACCCCGGCTGGCACGCCCGGACCCGACAGCGGCTGCGCGGCAAACACCACTTCGCGCGCACGGTAGGGCTGGCCGTTGGAGCCGACGGCGGAGTTGGCATTGGCCAGATTGCTGGCCACCACGTTGAGACGGTAGCTCTCGGCATTCAGGCCGGAGTTGGCGACATCGAGGGCGGAGAACAGTGACATGGCGTGGCGCGGTTCGGGCGTGGAAGATGGGCTCAGTTGCCGGTGATGGCCGAGGTCAGGGTCTTGATCTTGCCGGTGAGGAAGGTCAGTTCGGCTTCGTACTGGATGCTGTTTTTCTGGAACGCCGCCTGTTCGCGGTTCATGTCCACCGAATTGCCGTCCAACCGCACCGTGTTGCCAGCCTGGTAGGCGACGAAGTCCGAACCCGCGGGGGCGACGTTGCCCGCGAGCTGCCTGGCGTGCTCGGTCTTGAGCGGCAGGCCGCCGCCCGTCTGGCCCGCTTGTTGTCCACCGAGCGCGGACTTGAAGGCGGCCGAGAAGTCCAGATCGACCGCCTTGTAGCCCGGCGTGTTCGCATTGGCGATGTTGGCCGAGAGCAGTTGCTGCCGCTGCGCCCG
>JAJTBQ010000061.1 GCA_021286835.1 Thiomonas sp. | reverse complement strand
TCCCAACCGATCTATGTCGGCAAGCCCGACGCCGGTCCTTACGCCAACGCCACCTTTACCGGCTCAAGCAGTTTCAAGTCTTTTGCGGCTACGCAGGCCACCCGCACACCCACGATCTACGTATCGTCCAACGACGGCATGCTGCATGGCTTCAATGCCAACACCGGCGTAGAGACCTTCGCTTTCATGCCTGGGGCAGTCCTTGCCGCATCCACCAATCCGAGCGTGCTCTCCCAGAAAAACTACGGCTCCGGCCTCAATCCGCACCAGTACTTCAACGACGGTGAGATCACCGTGGCCGATGTTTACACCGGATCGCCCGCCGCATGGCGCACAGTGCTGGTCGGCACAACAGGGCGTGGCGTTACGCGGTCGATCTATGCGCTCGACATCACCGACCCCGCGAGCGTGAAGTTTCTCGGAGAGGTTTCCGATGGCTCTCTGGGACAGACTCTGGGCAAACCCATCATTGCGCAAACCGCGAACGGCGAGTGGTCGGTTCTGGTGGGCAACGGCATGAATAGCGATACCGGCACCGCACAGCTCCTGCAAATCAGCCTGAACACCGGTACTGTCTCTCGTCACACGACCAACACCGCAACCGACAACGGGCTGTCCACGCCCGTGATCTGGATCGACAACCTCGGCAACGGCATCAGCACCAAGGCCTACGCAGGCGATCTGCAGGGCAATGTCTGGTCATTCGATCTCGCCAATGCCACCAGCACCGGCACTCTTCTGTTTACCGCGAAAGACGCCAGCAACAAAGCACAACCCATTACAGCTCCCATGTTCGCCGCCAAGAACCCCGACACCGGCAATTTGTGGTTGTTCTTCGGTACCGGGCGGTATCTCAGTTCGGATGACCTGAAGAACAAGGATGTGCAAACCTGGTACGGGCTGAATGTGTCACAAGCCAGCTTTCCCATCGCGAAGACTGATCTGATCGAGCGGAACATTACGGCGGAAACTGCGGGTACGGCGGCAGACCCAACCGCCACGCCGCCCGTACAGGCCACGTTGCCTTCCCGCACAGTCAGCGTGGGTACACCAGGCGATATGACGGGGAAGAAGGGCTGGTACATGGACCTTTTACCCCCTTCGAACACCCCTCAGGGCGAGCGCATGATTGTGGCCAATCAGGCTTACCAAAATCTGCTCGTCGGCAGCACACTCATCCCGGACAATACCGATGTCTGCGCACCCTCTGGTCGCGGTTGGATCATGGCGGTCGATCCCTTCACGGGCACAAATCCAACGAATATCTTCTTTGACCGCAACGGAGATCGCTTATTCAACGCATCCGACAAGATCACCGTCAATAGTCAAACCATTCCGATTGCCGGCATCGGGCTCACGGCGCTGACAGGCATGAGCAATTTCATCAGCACCACCCTTCTTGCCAACCAGAACGGGACCATTTTCAACACCCAGGTGAATCCGCAGGTTTCCAACCCAGGGCGAGTGTCCTGGGCCGAACTCGTCAATCCATGAGCGGGAGCACTTCCATGTCGCATCGCAAGCCAACACATTTCGTTCAACGGGGTCGCGGATCTGGTTCGCGAGGATTCACGTTGATTGAATTGATGATCGTCGTGGCCGTCGTGGCCATCATCGCAGCCGTGGCCTATCCGTCGTACATCGGCCACGTGACCAAGACCAAGCGCGTTGCTGCCGAAGCCTGCCTGGGAGAGTACGCAAACTATATGGAGAGGTACTACTCGACCAACCTGCGCTACGACCAGGATTCCGCCGGAACAGCGCATACGCTACCCACCTTGTCTTGCGCATCAGACCAGAGTACGGACTACCAATTCAGTTTCGTGCCGAACACACTAGGTCAGTCCACCTACCGTGTACGCGCAGTACCCCAAGGCGCCCAGGCAAGCCGTGATACGGAGTGCAAAACAGTTTCCTTGGACCAGGCCGGAACGAAAACAGAAAGTGGTTCGGGCACCGTGAGCTCCTGCTGGTAAAACTTCGATCCCTATCAAACCATTTCGCCTTTTTTTCAATTTTTCAGCAAAAATTTCACACATAATCTCCGCATATTCCGTCTTTCTGGAGACTTATGATGCGGAGCGACTGCCTGACGGGCCCAGAAGCACACGATCACCGCGGCTTCAGCCTCGTGGAAATGCTGGTCGCCGCGTCGATCGCAGGCCTGATGGCTGCCATTGCGGCCCCTTCGTTTTCTCACCTGATCGAACAACATCGAATGACCATCAGCAGCAATGCCTTGATGAGTGCATTCGTGATGGCAAGGCAGTCTGCCATCGCAAAGAATCAGGTCGTTGCCATTTGCGCGGGCAATGTCGACTCAGGATGCCATTCCAATTGGGACGGCGGGGAATGGCTGATCTTCATGGATCGCAATCGAAACGGAAGACGAGATCCGGGCGAAGTTCTGATCCAGGACGGCTCCGCCACACTGGGCAGTGGCCTTCGGATTTTGTCCAATCGCCCCATGAAGACTCCCATACTCTTCCACCCCATAGGGCAAGCCGAGCAGCCAAATGGCGCATTTGCAGCCGGAACACTTCGGATTTGCGCTGAATCGACAGGAGCAACTCCCGGAGTCGATTTGATTTTGTTGAAATCGGGACAAATGCGCGCACAAGCGCACGATACGGGCGGAAACTGCTCCGCGCCTTGATCTGGCGTCATGCCTTTACGAAGCCAAGATAGTGCTTGTGCCACTGAGCGAAGACCACAAGGCGCAGGGTTTAATTCGCGATGAACTCACCACTTTCATGTTCCGCTGATTGGACACAAGATCAGTCTGCACGTCGCCACCATGATTGAGCCATCCGTCCTTCCATGGATTGCCTCGCTAGGCGCTGGAATGTTGATCGGCATCGAGCGCGAGCGCAGCCAGCCGCCCGACTCGCCCGCAGGGCTGCGCAGTTTCATTCTGGCAGCGCTGGCCGGAACGGCGGCCGCCTCGCTCGACATGGCGATCCTCGCCGTCGTTGTGGCGGGGTTTGCTGTGCTGGCATTCGGCAGCTATGTGCTGACCCGCCCTGCCGATCCCGGATTGACGACCGAGTTTGCCCTGCTGCTGACGGTGCTGATCGGGGCGCTCGCCGTGCAGGCGCCCGGCTGGGCCGCGGGGCTGGCCGTGGTTGTCGCTGGTGTGTTGGCGGCGAAGACGGCCTTGCATCGCTTCGCCCGAGATGTGCTGAGCACTCAGGAGCTGGAGTCCGGATTGTTGCTGGCGGCAGCGGCACTGGTGGTTCTGCCGCTGCTTCCCGATCGTCCTGTGGCGGGGCTGGCGGGGCTGAATCTGCACACACTCTGGATGCTGGCAGTGCTCGTGATGGCGATTCAGTCGGTGGGGCATATCGCGGTGCGGTCCTTCGGCAGCCAGCACGGCTTGGCGCTTTCTGGCCTGGCCGGGGGCTTCGTCTCCAGCACTGCCACGATCGCGAGCATGGCACAGCGTGCCCGGCAAACCGGCGTCGGGCAGCGCGACTGCCTGCGCGCTGCCTTCTTGTCGAATGTGGCCACCGTGGTGGAGTTGAGCGTGCTCGTCGCCCTGGTTGAACCCGCCTTGCTCCCTCGCCTTCTGCCAGCCATCGCGCTTTACGGGGCAGGCGGGTTGCTCACGGTGGGTGCGCTGTGGCGGGCAGGACGCGGCACGCATGAGTCGATTGACACCGTGTTGCCCGCCATGGCTGCAAGCCGCCCGTTTCAACCCCTGCAGGCTTTGATGTTCGCGGCCCTCCTCGCTGGCGTTCTCCTGGTCGCCGAGTGGGCGAGCGGCGCTCTGGGCGGTCAAGGTGCTCTCTTGGCCACTGGCCTTGCCGGATTTGCCGATGCCCACGCTGCCGCAGTATCTGCCGCCCAATTGGCCGCCAACGGCAGTCTCGCCCCCGGGCAGGCGCTCCTTGCCATAGGCTTCGCCCTGACGACGAATGGTGTGAGCAAAGTCCTCGCCGGGTTTGCCGGTGCGCAGTGGGGCTTTGGCATGGCCAATCTGGCCGCCCAGCTCGGCCTCATCGGACTGTTCTGGCTGGGACTCTGGCTTGCTCTCGCGTAGCGCCAGCCCGCGTCACCTCTGCGCCCGCGTCGCTCCCCGGCCACAGGCGGGCGCGAGCCGGTCGCCGTCTTGAACCTGAGCGCAGAGAGGGCGGGGCTAAAATCAGCCGGTTTGACAGAGACCGCGCATCCCAGCGCGCACTGTGTACTCACCCGCCCCATTCAACATCGCGGGTTGACCCGCCCTCACCTGCTTCCTGCATGAATACCGACGCCCCCCATCCGCCCCTCGCCGACGACGGTCCGCTGATTGCTGAACGCCGCGCCAAGCTCGCTGCCCTGCGTCAAGCCGCGCCTGCTTTCCCGAACGACTTCAAACCCTCGCATCAGGCCCTCAATCTGCAGGCGCAGCACGGCGGCGACGAGCCCGAGGCGCTGGAAGCCGCGGGCGTGCGCGTACGCGTGGCCGGACGCATGATGCTCAAGCGCGTCATGGGCAAAGCCAGTTTTGCCACCTTGCAGGACGGCACCGGGCGCATCCAGATCCACGTCTCCAACGACGTCACCGGCGAAGACGCCCATGCGGCCTTCAAGCACTACGACCTCGGCGACTGGATCGGTTGTGAAGGCGTGCTTTTCAAGACGCGCACCGGCGAGCTGACCATCAAGGCGGAACAGGTGCGCCTGCTGGTCAAAGCGCTGCGGCCCCTGCCCGACAAGTTCCACGGCCTCGAAGACGTTGAAACGCGTTATCGCCAGCGCTATGTCGATCTGATCGTCACACCCGAATCGCGCGAACGCTTCGCGCTGCGCAGCAAGGCCATCGCGGCCCTGCGCAACGAAATGCTGGCGGCTGGGTTCATGGAGGTGGAAACGCCCATGCTCCACCCCATTCCGGGCGGCGCCGCGGCCAAGCCATTTGCCACGCATCACAATGCCCTGGACCAGCAGATGTATCTGCGCATCGCGCCCGAGCTCTATCTCAAGCGTCTGCTGGTGGGGGGCTTCGAGCGCGTGTTCGAGATCAACCGCAATTTCCGCAACGAAGGCCTGAGCCCGAGGCACAACCCCGAGTTCACCATGATGGAGTTTTACGCCGCATGGTGGACGTACCGCGACCAGATGGATTTCACCGAGGCGCTGATCCGCAACACCGCGCAGCTCACCTGCGGCACGGCCGTGCTCACGCACCAGGGCCGCACGCTGGACTTGAGCGCACCGTTCGCGCGGCTCACCCTGACGCAAGCCATCCAGAAGCACGCCCCCGAGTACACCGACGCCCAATTGGCCGATGACGGCTTTTTGCGCGGCGAGTTGCGCCGCCTCGATGCCGATCACGCCCCGCACAAACTCAAGGGCATGGGTCTGGGCGCGCTGCAGCTCGCGCTGTTTGAGGAAGTCGCCGAGCATCTGCTGTGGGAACCGACCTTCATCGTCGATTACCCGGTGGAAGTGTCGCCCTTGGCCCGCGCCTCCGATGCCGATGCGAACACGACCGAGCGCTTCGAGCTGTTCATCACCGGCCGCGAGATCGCCAACGGCTTCTCCGAGCTGAACGACCCCGAAGACCAGGCCGCGCGCTTTCACGCCCAGGTTCAGGCCAAGGAAGCGGGCGACGACGAAGCCATGTACTTCGACGCCGACTATGTGCGTGCGCTCGAATACGGCATGCCACCTGCGGGTGGCTGCGGCATCGGCATCGACCGGCTGGTCATGCTGCTCACCGACGCGCCCAGCATCCGCGACGTCATTCTCTTCCCCGCCCTGCGCTTCGAGGGCTGATCCCCATGCCCACCCTGATCTGCGGTTCGCTCGCCTTCGACACCATCACCACCTTCGACGGCCGCTTTGCCGAACACATCCTGCCCGACAAGGTCCACATCCTCAACATCAGCTTTCTGGTGCCCACGATGCGGCGCGAGTTCGGCGGCTGCGCGGGCAACATCGCCTACAGCCTCGCCCTGCTGGGCGGCGAGCCGCTCATCCTGGGTGCGCTGGGTGCCGATGGTCAGAGCTATCTCGACCGCCTCGATGCGCTGCGCATCCCCCGCACCCATGTCGGACAGTTGGCTGACAGCTTTACCGCGCAGGCGCACATCATCACCGACCGCGACAACAATCAGATCACCTCGTTCCACCCTGGCGCCATGGGCCGGGCGCACGAGTTGCCCGTGCCGCTGGACGCGGGAGTCGATCTGGCCATCATCGCGCCGGACGGCCGCTCGGCCATGATCGACCATGCGGCGCAGCTCGCGAGCGCCGGCATTCCGTTCGTCTTCGATCCCGGTCAGGGCATGCCCCTGTTCGATGGTGGTGATCTGCGCGATTTCATCGTCAAAGCCACTTGGGTGACGGTCAACGATTACGAAGCCGAACTGCTGGTCGAGCGTACCGGGTGGAGCCTCGACCACATCGCCACCCAGGTGCGCGGCGTGGTCGTCACGCGTGGCGAGCAGGGTTGCCGGGTCTGGAGCGGAGGCGGTGGCGCCGTCGATATTCCCGGTGCCCCGGCCCGCGCCGTCTGCGATCCGACGGGTTGCGGAGACGCCTTCCGCGCCGGCCTGCTCTACGGCCTGTCCCGTGGCTGGCCCCTGGAAGACAGTGCGCGACTGGGCAATGTGCTCGGATCGGAAAAAATCGCCGTGCACGGCCCGCAAAACCACTCCATCACCCTGCAAGGCGCGCTGCAACGTCTGCAGCAGGTGTACGGGAGCACACCGCGGCCGATCTGAACCCAAACTGAAACATCACGCCGGCGGCTTGCAAATTCATGCGCCGAGGATTGAAATACACGCCGTGGAACGCATCTTCGCAAAGCGAGTCTCACGAGCGTCTCCCCACATTCAGGAACGGAGGTTTCCCATGAACGAACAACGCGACTACACCGTCTACGCCCAGCAGGGCGGCACCATGACGGTGCGCAACAAGGTACTGCGGCAAACCTACACGCTGCTGGCCCTGTCCCTCATTCCCACCGTGTTCGGCGCCTGGCTGGGCATGGCCACGGGGCTGAACCTGGCCATGGCGCAGAGCCCAGGCATGACCATGATCGTCTTCCTGGTCGGCGCCTTCGGCCTGATGTTCGGCATCGAGCGCACCAAGCATTCCAGCACCGGGGTCGGGCTGCTGCTGCTGTTCACCTTCTTCATGGGCGTCATGCTGTCGCAGATCCTCGGATTCGTGCTGGGTATGAGCAACGGCCCGCAACTCATCATGCTGGCCTTCGGCGGCACGGCCGTGATCTTCGGGGCCATGGCCACGCTGGCCAATGTGGTCAAGCGCGATCTGTCCGGGTTGTCGAAAATGCTGTTCGTCGGCGTCATCCTGCTCATCCTCGCAGGCATCGCCAACATCTGGCTGCAACTGCCCGCGCTGATGCTGACCTTCTCGGTCGTGGCTGTCGTGATCTTCTCCGCGTTCATGCTGATCGATGTGCAGCGGGTCATCAACGGGGGTGAAACCAACTACATCACCGCCACGTTGGCCATCTATCTCGACATTTACAACGTGTTCGTCAACCTGCTGTCCATCCTGAGCTTTTTCAGCGGCGGCGGGCGCCGTTAAGCGCGACGCCGTGCCATGAAAAACGCCCGCATTTGCGGGCGTTTTTCATGCGCCGCGAGGGGCTCATTCGCGCTCGAACACCGCCATCGACTCCACATGGGCCGTGTGAGGGAACATATTCATCACCCCCGCCGCACGCAAGGTGTAACCCGCCTGATGCACCAGCAGGCCGGCATCACGCGCCAGGGTCGCCGGATTGCAGGACACATAAACGATGCGGCGCGGAGGCGTGAATGGCACGACCGGCGGCGCGACCAGCCTGGCCTCCGCGGCTGCGCCCTCCGCGTCCAGCATCTCCGCCGCCGCCGCTATTCCCAAGGGGCCGTTCACGGCTTCGGCCAGCGCCTTGCACAGCGCCAGCGCGCCATCGCGGGGCGGGTCGACCAACCACAGGTCGGCCTCGCCGTAGGCCCGTAGATCGGCCGCGCCCATCTCGAACAGATTGCGGGCGGCAAAAGCCACCCTGTCCTGCAGATCGTTGTGCAGCGCATTGTCGAGGGCTCTTGCGACCAGCGTGGGGCTGCCCTCCACGCCCAACACCTGCCGGGCCTGCGTGGCGATCGGCAGGGTGAAATTGCCCAGACCGCAAAACCAGTCGATCACGCGGTCGGTGCGTCGGGCGTCGAGCAGACGCAGGGCGCGCGCCACCATCACGCGGTTGATCTGCGGGTTCACCTGGGTGAAATCGGTCGGGCGGAACGGCATGACGATGCCGAACTCCGGCAAGGTGTAGCTCAATGCCTCTGCGTCGGGATCGAGCGGCACCACCGAATCGGGTCCCTTGGGCTGGAGCCACCATTGCACGCCGTGCTGCTGGCCAAAGTCGCGCAGCCGCTGCCGATCGGCATCGGTCAAGGGCTCGAGGTGGCGCAGCACGAGAACGGTCACCCGATCGCCCATCGCCAGTTCGATCTGAGGCGCGCGCTCCGGTCGCGACAAGCCCGCGATCAACGCGCGCAAGGGCAGCAACAAATCAGAAACCGCCTTGGGCAGGATGTCGCAGCTCCGCATGTCCGCCACATAGCTGGAGCCCTTCTCGTGAAAACCGACCAACACGCCGCCTTTTTTCACCACCAGCCGGACAGTGAGCCGGGCCCGGGTGCGATAGCCCCAGCTGGGACCGGCGATCGGCCGCAGAAGGCGCTGCGGCCTCAAGCGGCTCAGATGCCAGAAATCGTCTTCAAGGATGCGCTGCTTGAACGCCAGTTGCGCCGCGGGATCGACATGCTGCATGCTGCAGCCGCCGCAGACACCGAAGTGGGGGCAGCGTGGCGTCACCCGGCTGCTCGCCGTCGTTGCCCAGGCCACGGCCTGGCCCGACTCCCAGTTGCGTTTGCTGCGCATGATGCGCGCCTGCACCCGCTCTCCGGGCAGCGCATTGGCGACGAACACCACCTTGCCGTTCTCGCTGCGCCCGACCCCGCGGGCCTCCAGATCCAGGCTGTCGATCTGCAGCCATTCCAGTCGCTCTCTTTGTTCCATCCGTCTATTGGAACAGATGGGCCCAGCGCCAGATGGGTACAGTGCCGTCCGGCTTCAGGGGTTTGCGGACGCGGGCGGCTCCGGCCAGGCGGCCAGGTATTCCTGCCAGTGCGCCTCCTGCGCGGCCAGGGTGCCCAGGGTACGCCTGACCAGATCGATCTCATCGGCATACTCACCCGCTGACAAGGCCCCGCGCATGAGCTGGTAGCGGCAATACAGCAGGTAGGTGTTCATGACATCGGTCTCGCAATAGCGGCGGATGTCATCGGTCTGCCCGGCAAGCCAGGCATCAAAAACCTTGCTGCCGTCCATGCCCAGTTTGCCGGGAAAGCCGCACAGCTTGGCCAGCACATCCATGGGCGCGTTGGCGCGCGGCTGGTAGAGCGCAAGCAGGTCCATGAGGTCGAGATGACGGGTGTGATAGCGGGAGATGTAGTTGTTCCACTTCATCTCGCGATCGTCCTCGCCCATGTCCCAGTATTTCGGCGCCGTCACGGCGTGCACGAGACCGCGGTAGTGCAGCACGGGCAGGTCGAAGCCGCCACCGTTCCAGGACACGAGCTGGGGCGCATGCTTTTCGATGACGCGGAAAAAACTCTGCACCACCTGCCCCTCCTGGCCGCCCTGATCGACGAAGGAGTGGATCTTCAGCCCTTCGTGATTGCGAAACGTGCACGAGATCACCAGCACGCGCTGGCAATGGACCGGGAGGAAGTCGCTGCCCGTCTTCTCCAGGCGGCGCGCCTGGGCCTGAAGCACGGCGGCCGAGTCGTCGAGCTCGGGATCGGCCAAACCAGCGGCGCGCAGGGCGTCGGCGTCCGGGATGGTTTCGATATCGAAAGTGACAATGGGGGTGCGGATCATGGGTGGATGTGGGTGGATGGGTACGCGAGCGAGAAATACGTCAGCCGAACCGTACCGTCAGAGCAACGAACCCTTGTCCACCCCGTTGCGGGCCAGGCGGCCTTTGAGCTTGAGCAGCGCTTCCTGCTGGATCTGGCGAACCCGTTCGCGCGTCAGTCCAAGACGCTGCGCCAGCGACTCCAGCGTTTCCAGGTCGCGCCCGTGCAGGCCGAACCGCGCCTCGATCACCTCGCGTTCACGCTCGGCCAGCGCACCGACCCAGGAGTCGACCAGGGCCTCGACTTCGCGCGTCTGCGTCT
>JAJTBQ010000060.1 GCA_021286835.1 Thiomonas sp. | reverse complement strand
CGAAGGCTTCGGCATTCTGCTGCGCGTGCTCTATCCCGCCACGCCGCACATCGCCCATGCGCTGTGGTCCGAGCTGGGCTATGCCGTCGAGCACGGCGATCTGCTCGACGCACCCTGGCCGCAGGTGGATGAGGCGGCGCTGGTGCAGGACACGATCGAGCTCATGCTGCAGGTCAACGGCAAGTTGCGCGGGGCCATTCAGGTCGCGGCCGGGGCCGACAAGGCCGTGATCGAGGCTGCCGCACTGGCCAGCGCCGACTTCGCCAAGTTCAGCGAGGGCAAGGCCGCGAAGAAGGTCATCGTGGTGCCCGGGCGGCTGGTCAATGTGGTGGTCTGAATGAAGCGCCGCAGCCTCGATGCCCTCCACACCCGCCGCGCCGTGCTGCGCGGCCTTGCCGCCGCCGTCCCTCTCCTGGGCCTGAGCGCCTGCGGGTTCCGGCTGCGCGGCTCGACCAATCTCTCGTTCAGCACGCTGTACGTGGCGGGTGCCGAGACCTCGGCCTTCGTCATCGCCCTCAAGCGCCAGATCGCCGCGACCACGTCGACCCGCATTGCGCCGGACGCCAAGTCGGCGCAAGCGGTGTTCACCCTGCTGGCCGACACGCAGACGCAGACCCCGCAGGCCTACAACGCCGATGGCACCGTGGCGCAATACCAATTGCGCTACACCGTGCGCTTTCAGCTCGCCACGCCGCAGGGCCGGATGCTGATCGCCCCCACCGACCTGACCCAGACCAGCAATCTCAGCTACAACTCCAGCGCCACGCTGGCCAAGGCCAACGAGTCCGATCTGCTTTACCGCGGCATGCGCGAGGAATTGATCAACCGTCTGATGTACCAGCTCGCCGCGGTGAAGCTGGCCCCTGCGCAGAAGCGCCCCGGCGACGGGTCGGAGGACTGATGCAGCTTGCCTTGGAACAGCTCGACGCCCATCTCTCGCGGCAACTCGAAGCGCTGTATGTGGTGCACGGCGACGAAACCCTGCTGGTGAACGAGGCGGTCGACGCCATTCGCGCCCGCGCTCGCCAGCAGGGCTTCGACGAGCGCGAGAGCCACACGGTGGAACGCGGCTTCGACTGGAGCCACCTGCTCGCGGGCAGCCGCGAGATCAGCCTGTTCGGCGGGAGGCGGCTCATCGAACTGCGCATTCCGGGCGGCAAGCCCGGGCGCGACGGCGGCGAGGCGCTGGCGGCGCTGGCCGGTCATCTCTCGGCCGAGGTGATGGCCATCGTGGTGCTGCCGCGGCTGGACGCGGCCACCCAGAAGTCGGCCTGGTTCGGCGCCCTGAGCCAGGGTGGCGTGGCGGTCCGGGTGGACAGTGTCGAACTGGCGCAACTGCCGCGCTGGATCAACGCCCGATTGCAGCGTCACGGCTTCACCCTCCCGCCGGGCGACGCGGGACGGGCGCTCACCGACTTTCTGGTGGCGCGAGTGGAAGGCAATCTGCTGGCAGCGCATCAGGAGATCGAAAAACTGGCGCTGTTGTGCCCGCCCGGCCCGCTCGATCCCGACACGGTCGAGCAGGCGGTGCTGAACGTGGCGCGATACAGCGTGTTCAAACTCGGCGAGGCGGTGCTGGGCGGCGACGTCGCCCGCCTGCGCCGCATGCTCGAAGGCCTGCAGGCCGAAGGCGTGGCCCCGGTGCTGGTGCACTGGACGCTGGCCGACGACCTGCGCGCCTGGCTGCGCATCCGCCACGGGCTGGACGCGGGGCAGGCGCTGCCCGCGCTGCTGCGCGCCAACCGCGTCTGGGGCGTGAAGGAGAAATTGCTGGAACGCGCCTTGCCGCGCCTGCGCACGCCCGATCTGGAGCGCCTGCTGCAGTTGGCGGCGCAATGCGATCTGGCCGTGAAGGGCCTGCGCCCCGACGCTCTGCCCCGCGCACCGTGGGAGGCGCTTCAGGTCTTGGCCCTGTCCATGCTCGACGCGCTCTGGCCCGCACCGCCCAGCGCGCGTCAGGGCCGCCAGCTGGTGCTGCGCCCCGCTTTCTGACCGGCCGTTTCATCGACGCGCCGCGCGGGTTGGTGAACTCTGTCGCGCCGCCCGGCTCTGAGCACGGGCCGCCGGTTTCGCGGCGCCCTCCTGCGCAACACCATGCCCTTCTCGTCACTCCACCCCTACCGTGTCCGTCGGCTGCCCCAGATTCTGGCCGCCGTCGGCCTGTCCGCCGCAGCGCTGCTGCCTCCCGCATTCGCCCAGACCGCGCCCAGCTTCACCGCGGGCCCGGACGATTTGATGCGTGTGCTGCCCTCGCAACTGCTACCCGCGTTGCAGATCGACTGCCACGGCGTCAAGATCGCCGCGCCCGCGTGGCCCGCGCAGCTCGACGCTTCTGCCGCGCTGCTTGCCACGCTCAATCAGGTGAAGGTGCCGGAGAAGCTGGCCGCCTTGCCGATGGCCATGCTCTGCCCCGCACCCAGCCCGCTCGCAGCGGCCTGGGGCCGGGCGGCGGAACAGGCTGGCAATCTGGTCAAACTCGACTTTCCCGGCGCGCCGGGACAGGTCAGCGGCGCCAGTTTCCTCGGCCCGCAAGGCAGCCGCGTGCTGCTGGTCAATCGCAGCACGCAGGCCGTGCGCGTGAAGCTGGGCACCTGGGTGGCCAAGAACGCACGGCTCGATCAATACACCCAGGGTGACACGGCGGCAAGCCCGCCGAAGATCGACCATCTGCGGCGCGCCCTCGGCACCGAGGATGCGCAGGGCATTCTGCTGCCGCCGATGTCGCTCAGCGTGGTTGGCTGAAGACCGTTGCGGCAGACGCCCAGTCCAACCGAGATCGACCCGGCTTCGAGCCGTGGTCAAGCCACCGTCAGACCGCCCACTGCCTGAGCTCGACCAGGCCCACCGCACCCGACCACGGCTGGCCGCAGGCGCTTCCGGTGGCGGGCGCACCGGCGTCGCCAAGGCCGTCGAGCCAGGCCAGCGCGCCCTCGAAGTTTTCGTGCCGGGTATAGGCGCCGGTGGTCACGATGGTGCGCAGCCCAGCGCCCAGCGCCGCGCGCAGGCCGTTGGTGGAGTCCTCGAAAGCCAGAGCCTGGTCAGGGCGCAGGCCCATGCGCTCGAGCACCCAGGTATAGATACCCGGATCGGGCTTTTTGCGGGGCACGGCATCGCCTGCGCCCACGACTTCGAACCAGTCCATGCCGCCCGCGCCCAGCGTGGCGTGGATGAGGGCCTCGACATTGTCGGGCGTGGTGGTGGTGGCGATCGCCAGGCGCAGACCAGCGCCGCGGGCCTGCTCCAGCACCCGGCGCACGCCCGGACGCAGCGCGATGCCGCCTTCCGCCACCAGGCGCACGTAGTGCGCGGTCTTGCGACGGTGAAGCTCGGCAATCATCCCGGCCGCCTCGGGGCGCGACGCTGCTGGCGGATCGATCTCCTGCCAGTAGGCCAGCATGCGCTCCTTGCCGCCGGTGATGGCGAGCAGGCGGCCGTAGGTCGGCACGTCCCAGTGCCAGGCTAGCCCGGCATCGGCGAACGCCTGGTTGAAGGCGATGCGGTGACCGTCGCGCTCGGTTTCGGCCAGCGTGCCATCGACGTCGAAAATCAAAGCCTGCAGGGCGCTCACTGGACGACCCTCCGCGCGGCGCGCTGCGGGATGAGCGCTTGGGAGCGGCCCGGCGCGCTCATGCCGCGTCCTTCCACTTGATGGAGCAGCCGATGCTGGGGTACTGCTCGTCCGGGCCGAGGCCGGTGGCGGCGATCTGCTTCATGGCCTCGAACAGGTCGCGGCGCACGTCGGGCGCTGCGGCCTGCTTACGCGAGGCGTCGAGCTGGCCGCGGTATTGAAGCTGCAGTGCGGCGTTGAAGCCGAAGAAGTCGGGCGTGCAGACGGCGCCATAGGCCTTCGCGACCGCCTGCGATTCGTCGTACAGATACGGGAAGGCAAAACCGTGCCCGTCCGAAAACCGTTTCATGTTGTCGAACGAATCTTCCGGATAGGTCGCCACATCGTTGCTGCTGATGGCCACAGCATGCACCCCGAGTGCGCGCAGTTCGCGTGCATCGCGCACCATGCGGTCGGCCACGGCCTGCACATAGGGGCAGTGATTGCAGATGAACATGACCAGGGTGCCGTTGGGGCCGCGCACATCGGCCAGGCTCCAGGTGCGTCCATCGACGCCGGGGAGGGAAAAATCAGGCGCGGCGAAGCCGCGTTGCAGAGGGTCGGCGGTGGCTGCCATGGGGTTCTCCTGAATGCGGGATGAGAGGGCGCTGCACAGACGACAACCCCGGCGCAAGGCCGGGCAGAGAGACGACAACCCCGGCTCAAGGCCGGGGTTGGGTACCGCTCAGCGCGACCGGGGGCGATCAGTTCACCTTCGGATCGAGCTTGCCTTTTTCGTACAGACCGACCATCGCGTCGAGCGTGATGGGCTTGATCTTGGAAGCGTTGCCCGCGGTGCCGAAGGCTTCGTAACGCGCCTTGCAGATCTCCTTCATGGCCTTGGTGGAGGCGATGAGGAATTTGCGCGGATCGAACTCTTTCGGGTGCTCGGCCAGGAACTTGCGGGTGGCCCCGGTGGAGGCCATGCGCAGATCGGTGTCGATGTTGACCTTGCGCACGCCGTGCTTGATGCCTTCGACGATCTCTTCGACCGGCACGCCATAGGTCTCGCCCATGTCGCCGCCGTAGGAGTTGATGATCTTGAGCCAATCCTGCGGCACCGAGGAGGAGCCGTGCATCACCAGGTGGGTGTTGGGGATGCGCGCATGAATTTCCTTGATGCGGCCGATGGCCAGGATGTCGCCGGTGGGCGGACGGGTGAACTTGTACGCGCCGTGGCTGGTGCCGATGGCGATGGCCAGGGCGTCGACATGGGTCTTCTTCACGAAGTCGGCAGCCTCTTCGGGATCGGTCAGCAGCTGGCTGTGATCGAGCGCGCCTTCGGCGCCGATGCCGTCTTCCTCGCCGGCCATGCCGGTTTCGAGCGAGCCCAGGCAACCCAGTTCACCTTCGACCGACACGCCGCAGGAGTGCGCCATTTCCACGGTGCGACGGGTGACGTCGACGTTGTACTCGTAGGTGGTGGGCGTCTTGCCGTCGGTACCCAGCGAGCCGTCCATCATCACCGAGCTGAAGCCCAGCTGGATGGAGCGCTGGCACACGCCGGGGCTGGTGCCGTGGTCCTGGTGCATGACCACGGGGATGTGCGGCCACTCTTCGACCGCCGCCTCGATGAGGTGGCGCAGGAAGGGCGCACCAGCGTATTTGCGGGCACCGGCCGAAGCCTGCAGGATGACCGGCGAGTTGGTCTCGTCGGCGGCTTCCATGATGGCGCGCACCTGTTCGAGGTTGTTGACGTTGAAGGCGGGGACGCCATAGGAATGCTCGGCCGCATGGTCGAGCAGTTGACGCAGGGAAATCAGGGCCATGACGGACTCCTCAAGAAGGGAAAGACAGGATCAACGATGGTCGGGCATCAAGACAGCGGCTGCTTGGCGCGTTGCTGCAGGATTTCAAAGGCCGGCAGCTGCTTGCCTTCGAGCACCTCGAGGAAGGCGCCACCACCCGTGGAGATATAGCCGATCTTGTCGGTGATCTCGTACTTGGCGATGGCGGCCAGGGTGTCGCCACCGCCCGCGATGGAGAACGCCGGGCTGCTGGCGATGGCAGCGGCCAGGGTCTTGGTGCCGTTGGCGAAGGCATCGAACTCGAACACGCCGACCGGACCGTTCCAGACGATGGTGCCGGCCGCCTGCAGCTTGGCGGCGAGCTTGGCCGCGGTCTTGGGGCCGATGTCGAGAATCAGGTCGTCCTCGGCCACGTCCTTGGCGTCCTTGACGGTGGCCTCGGCGGTGGCGCTGAACTGCTTGGCCACCACGACGTCTTCGGGAATGGGCACTTCGGCACCGCGCGCCTTCATCTTGGCGATGACCTTGCGGGCCTCGTCGACCAGATCGGGCTCGGCCAGGCTCTTGCCGATGGGCAGACCCTCGGCCAGCATGAAGGTGTTGGCGATGCCGCCACCCACGATCAGGCCATCGACCTTGTCGGCCAGGCTCTGAAGAATGGTCAACTTGGTGGACACCTTGGAGCCCGCCACGATGGCCACCAGCGGCCGGGCCGGATTGGCCAGCGCGCGGTTGATGGCGTCGATCTCGGCGGCCAGCAGCGGTCCGGCGCAGGCGATGTGCGCATGCTTGGCGATGCCGTAGGTGGTCGCCTCGGCGCGGTGCGCGGTGCCGAAGGCATCGTTCACATAGATGTCGGCGAGCTTGGCGATCTTCTGCGACAGCGCGTCGTCATTCTTCTTCTCGCCCTTGTTGACGCGGGCGTTCTCGAGCATGACCACTTCACCGGGACGCACGTCGAAACCGCCGTCCACCCAGTTGGCCTGCAGCTTGACCGGCAGACCGAGCAGCTCGCCCAGGCGCTTGGCCACGGGGGCCAGCGAATCCTCGGGCTTGAACTCGCCCTCGGTCGGGCGTCCCAGGTGCGAGGTGATCATCACCCCGGCGCCGGCGTCGAGCGCCATCTTCACCGCAGGCACGGAAGCGCGCACGCGGGTGTCTTCGGTGATCTCGCCCTTGTCGTTGAACGGCACGTTCAGGTCGGCGCGGATGAACACGCGCTTGTCCTGGGCGAAGCCGCGCTTGCACACTTCTTCAAAGGTCAGGATTTGCATCAATCTCTCCTCGGTTCCGCGCCCGGCCAGCCTGCTGCAGGTCAGCCGAGCGCGCACATCAAATAAGCGGCATCAGTTGCTGGCGACGTGCTTGACGAAGCGCATCATGTTGCAGGTGTAGCCGTATTCGTTGTCATACCAGGACACGACCTTGACGAAGGTGGAATCGAGGGCGATGCCGGCCTCTGCGTCGAAGATCGACGGCATGGAGCAGCCACGATAGTCGGTGGAGACGACCTTGTCTTCGGTGTAACCGAGCACGCCCTTGAGCGGACCTTCGGAAGCGGCCTTCATCGCGGCGCAGATGTCGGCGTAGCTGGCTTCCTTGTTCAGCTCGACGGTCAGGTCGACGACCGACACGTCGGGCGTGGGCACGCGGAATGCCATGCCGGTGAGCTTCTTGTTCAGCTCGGGAATGACCTTGCCCACGGCCTTGGCCGCGCCGGTGCTGGAGGGGATGATGTTGTCCATGATGCCCCGGCCACCGCGCCAATCCTTGCTGGACGGGCCGTCCACGGTCTTCTGCGTGGCGGTGGCGGCGTGCACGGTGCTCATCAGACCGCGCTTGATGCCGAAGCTGTCGTTGAGCACCTTGGCCACGGGGGCCAGGCAGTTGGTGGTGCAGGACGCGGCGGAGACGATCTTTTCGCCGGCGTACTTGGCGTGGTTCACGCCGTAGACGAACATCGGCGTGTCGTCCTTCGAGGGGGCGGACTGCACCACCTTCTTGGCGCCGGCGTCGATGTGCTTCTGGCAGGTGTCGAGGGTGAGGAAAAAGCCGGTGGCTTCGACCACGACGTCGGCATTCACTTCGTTCCACTTCAGGTTGGCGGGATCGCGCTCGGCGGTCAGGCGGATCTTCTTGCCGTTGACCACGAGGTTGTTGCCCTCCACGCCCACCGTGCCGTTGAAGCGGCCATGCACCGAGTCGTACTGCAGCATATAGGCCAGGTAGTCGGGTTCGAGCAGGTCGTTGATGGCGACGATTTCGAGGTCTTTGAATTCGGCTTCCTGCGCCACGGCACGGAACACCATGCGGCCGATACGGCCGAATCCATTGATGGCGATGCGAATGGTCATGTGAGATCTCCTGAATGAATGATGAAAGGGAAAGGGGAAATCGGCAAAAGCGAAATCGGCAAAGACGGTCGGATCACGGGCAGGGCGTTTGCTCAGGCTGCAGGATGCAGCACAGCCGCCTGCACCGCTTCGGCCACCGCCTCCACGGTCGGGATGACGCGGTCTGGCGAGGCCAGGGCGATGGGCTTGCCGTGGTTGTAACCGTACGGCACCGCCCAGATCGGCACGCCGGCGGCTCGCGCCGTGGCCACATCGATCTCCGAATCGCCGACGAACAAGGAACGGCTCGCCCGCACCTTGAAGGCGTCGAGGCAGTAGCGCACCGGCAGCGGATCGGGTTTCTTGGCTTCGAGCGTATCGCCAGCCACCACCATGTCGAAATAGTGCCGGATGCCATGCGTCATCAGGACCGTGGTGGCGAAACGCTGCTCCTTGTTGGTCACCAGGGCAATGCGCACCTGCGACGCGCGCAGCACCTTGAGCGTATCGAGCACACCAGGGTAGAGCCGACTGCGCTGCCCGGTGCGGGCGGCATAGAACTCGGCGAAGCGCGGCATGAGAATGTCGAGCGTGCCGGCGCGCCGCACCGTGTCCTCTTCGAGGCCGGTGGCGTGCGCATAGGCATGCAGCAGAAGCTCGCGGGTGCCATGCCCGATCCAGGCACGGATGAGATGCTCGGAGACCTCGGGCTGATCCTGGTCGCGCAGCAGGTCGTTGACCGCGTCGGCGATTTCCGGCGCGGTTTCCACCAGCGTGCCGTCGAGATCGAACATCACCAGATCGAACATGGCTTGCGTCATCTCCGGGCGCCTCGTTGGGGAATCAGGCCGCCTGCAGCACGGACTTGGCCACGGCCACGGCGTGTTCTGCAGTCACCTTGAAGTGCTGATAGAGCTGCGGCGCCGGGGCGGATTCGCCGAAGGTGGCGATGCCGACGATGCCGCCGTTCAGACCCACATACTTGTGCCAGAAGTCGGGATGACCGGCCTCGATCGCCACGCGCGGCAGGCCTGCGGGCAGCACCTCGTTGCGGTAGGCCGCGTCCTGGCGGTCGAAGGCGTTGGTGCAGGGCATGGAGACCACGCGGGCGGCGACGCCCTGCTCGGCCAGCATGCCTTGCGCCTTCAGCGCAATCTCGACTTCCGAGCCGGTGGCGATCAGCACGATCTGCGGCTTGCCGCCCTGGGCTTCCGACAGCACATAGCCGCCGCGTGAAATGGTGCGTTCAGCATCCACCGGGTGCTGGGTGGACACCAGATTCTGGCGCGACAGCAGCAGCGCGCTGGGACCATGCTTGCGCTCGATGGCGTGCTTCCAGGCCACGGCGGTTTCGAGCACATCGGCCGGACGCCACACGTCCAGATTGGGAATGAGGCGCAGGCTGGAAGGCTGCTCGATCGGCTGGTGCGTCGGGCCGTCTTCGCCCAGACCGATGGAGTCGTGCGAGAAGACGTGGATGACGCGCTGCTTCATCAGCGCGCTCATGCGCACGCCGTTGCGCGAGTAGTCGGAGAACATCAGGAAGGTGCCGCCGTAGGGCAGGAAGCCGCCATGCAGCGCCATGCCGTTCATCATGGCCACCATGCCGAATTCGCGCACGCCGTACGACAGATAGTTGAACGCCGTACCCGGCGCGGCCTTCTCGAAGGAATGCGAGGCCTTGACCGCCGTCAGGTTGGAGCCGGTCAGATCGGCCGAACCGCCGAACAGGCCGGGCAGCGCGGGCACCAGCGTTTCCAGCGCGATCTGCGAGGACTTGCGAGTGGCGGTGGCCGCCGTGACTTCGCGGGCCTTGGCATACAGGGCCTGCACGGTCTGACCCCAGTCGGCCGGCAGATCGCCCGCCATGCGGCGCTTGAACTCGGCAGCGAGGGCGGGGTGGGCCTTTTCATAGGCGGCGAAACGCTCGTTCCAGTCGGCTTCGAGCTTGGCGCCATGGAATTTGGCGTCCCAGGCCTGGTAGATGTCGGCGGGGATTTCGAACGGACCGTAGTCCCAGCCCAGCGCCTTGCGGGTGGCATCGGCCTCGGCCTGGCCGAGCGCGGCGCCGTGCACATCGTGCGTACCGGCCTTGTTCGGCGAGCCCCAGCCGATGGTGGTGCGGCAGATGATGAGAGTGGGCTTGTCGCTGGTCTTGGCCTCGGCGGTAGCCTTCTCGACGGCGACGGCGTCATGGCCGTCGATCGGACCGATGACGTTCCAGCCATAGGCCTGGAAGCGCTGGGCGGTGTTGTCGGAGAACCAGTGCTCGACATGACCGTCGATGGAAATGCCGTTGTCGTCGTAATAGGCGATGAGCTTGTTCAGCTTGAGGGTGCCGGCCAGCGAGCAGGCCTCGTGGCTGATGCCTTCCATCAGGCAGCCGTCGCCGAGGAACACATAGGTGTGGTGATCGACGATGGCATGACCGGGCTGGTTGAACTGCGCGGCCAGCACTTTCTCGGCCAGCGCCATGCCCACGCCGTTGGCGATGCCCTGGCCCAGCGGGCCGGTGGTGGTTTCCACGCC
>JAJTBQ010000417.1 GCA_021286835.1 Thiomonas sp. | reverse complement strand
CCGGTCTACCGGGTGCCTGTACGCCGCTGGGATCGCGACCATTGGCGCCATGAGCACGACCGCCGCGACGGGTATGGCCCGCGGCCATGGAATGACCGCCGCTGAGGTCAGGCGCCTCGGCGGCTCACCGTGCAGGCTCAGCGGCGCTTGCCACCCCCCAGCAGACCGCCGAGCACGCCGCGGATGATTTCGCGGCCTACGGTGCTGCCAATGGTGCGCGCGGCCGATTTGGCCAGGGTTTCGAGCAGGGAATCCTTGCGCCCCGACCCCCGTGCCAGACCGCCCAGCCCTTGCCCCAGCGAATCGAGCAATCCCCCCCCGGAACCGGACGGTGAAGCCGTGGCGGTGCCGGGTTCGGGTGTTTCGGTTGCGGCCTGCACCCGGCCCTTGAGCCGTTCATAGGCGGATTCGCGGTCCACCGTCTTTTCATACACCCCGGCCACCAAGGAACCCTGCATCAGCGCCTTGCGTTCTTCGGGCGAAATGGGGCCGATGCGGCTGCCCGGCGCCAGCATCCACACGCGCTCGGTCGGCATGGGGCGGCCTTTTTCGTCGAGCAGCGAGACCAGCGCCTCGCCCACCGCGAGTTCGGTGATGGCCTGAGCCACGTCCAGACCGGGATTGGGGCGCATGGTGTCGGCCGCGGTTTTCACCGCTTTCTGGTCGCGCGGCGTGAACGCGCGCAGCGCGTGCTGGATGCGATTGCCGAGCTGGCCGAGCACCGTATCGGGAATGTCCAGCGGGTTCTGCGTGACGAAGAACACCCCCACGCCCTTGGAGCGGATGAGGCGCACGACCTGCTCGATTTTTTCCAGCAGGGGTTTGGGCGCATCGTTGAACAGCAGATGCGCCTCGTCGAAAAAGAACACCAGCTTGGGCTGATCGGGATCACCGATTTCGGGCAGACGCTCGAACAGCTCGGACAACAGCCACAGCAGGAAGGTCGCGTACAAGCGAGGGGCCTGATAGAGCTTGTCGGCCGCCAGGATATTGATCATGCCGCGTCCCTGGCCATCGGTCTGCATCAGATCGTCGATATTGAGCATGGGCTCGCCGAAGAACCTGTCGGCGCCCTGGGTTTCGAGCTGCAGCAGCCCGCGCTGAATGGCCCCCACACTGGCCGCGCTGATGTTGCCGTACTCGGTGGTGAAGCTCGCCGCGTTGTCGCCCACCTCCTGCAGCATGGCGCGCAGGTCTTTCATGTCGAGCAGCAGCAGGCCGTTGTCGTCTGCGATCTTGAACACCAGGTTGAGCACGCCCGTCTGCGTTTCGTTGAGCTGCAACAGCCTGGCCAGCAGCAGCGGCCCCATGTCGGAGATGGTGGCACGCACCGGATGGCCCTGCTCGCCGAACACATCCCACAGCGTCACCGGGCAGGCGTCGAAGGTCGGCTCGGGCAGGCCGAGCGTCTTGAGCCGCTCCGCCAGTTTCGGGCTCAACGCTCCGGCCTGGGAAAGCCCGGTCAGGTCGCCCTTCACATCGGCCATGAACACCGGGGTGCCGAT
>JAJTBQ010000059.1 GCA_021286835.1 Thiomonas sp. | reverse complement strand
TCGGCTCGTTCCTCACCGCGCCCCAACGCGCGGTTTTTTCTCTTGTTGACACACCATGCAAGCACAAGACATCAGCATCGACGTTCTGGCGGAAAAATACGCCAAGGGCAGTGAAACCAGCATCGGAGACATCCATGCCCGCGTGGCCCGCGCGCTCGCCGCGAAGGAGGCCGATCCGGCCCGTTGCGAGGCTCTGTTCCGCGAAGCGCTGGCCGAGGGCTTCGTGCCCGCCGGACGCATCATGTCGGCGGCGGGCACCGACATCCAGGCCACGCTGATCAACTGCTTCGTCCAGCCCGTGGGCGATTCGGTGTCCGACGACAAGGACGGCAAGCCCAGCATCTACAAGGCCCTGGCGCAGGCCGCCGAAACCATGCGGCGCGGCGGCGGCGTGGGCTACGACTTTTCGCGCATCCGCCCGGTGGGCGCGCATGTCGGCGGCACCCACAGCCGCGCCAGCGGTCCGCTGTCGTTCATGCGGGTGTTCGACGCCTCCTGCGAAACGGTGGAATCGGCCGGCAGCCGCCGAGGCGCGCAGATGGGCGTCTTGCGCATCGACCATCCCGACATCGAGGCCTTCATCCATGCCAAGGACCAGGGCGCGTTCAAGAACTTCAATCTGTCGGTCGGCGTGAGCTCGGCCTTCATGCAGGCGGTCGAAAGCGATGCGCCCATCGATCTGGTGCACAAGGCCAGGCCGGGCGAAGACCAACTGGCCGAGGGCGCGCATCAGCGGGCCGACGGCGAGTGGGTGTACCGCAGCGTGCGCGCCCGCGATCTGTGGGATCAGATCATGCAGTCCACCTACGACCACGCGGAGCCGGGCATCCTGTTCCTCGACACGGCCAACCGCGACAACAACCTCTATTACTGCGAGACCTTCGAGGCGACCAATCCCTGCGCTGAAGAGTTTCTGCCCGACTACGGTTGCTGCTGCCTGGGCTCGATCAATCTCACCCGTTTCGTGCGCGACCCGTTCACGCCGAAGGCGCGCTTCGATGTCGAGCGCTTTCAGGCCATCACGCGCATCGCCGTGCGCATGCTCGACAACGTGCTCGATGTCACCTACTGGCCGCTTCCCGAGCAGCTTGAAGAGGCGCAGAACAAGCGCCGCGTCGGCCTGGGCTTTCTCGGCCTGGGCGATGCCTGCGTGATGCTGGGCCTGCGCTACGACAGCGAAGACGCCCGCCACTTTGCCGCCGACATGGCAGGCGCCCTGCGCGACGCCGCCTACGCCGCTTCGGTCGATCTCGCCCGCGAGAAGGGCGCATTCCCGCTGTTCGACGCGAAGAAATACCTCGACAGCGGTTTCGCCCGGCGGCTGCCCGAGGCCCTTCGCGCCGAGATGGCCGAGCATGGCATTCGCAATTCGCACCTGCTCGCCGTGGCGCCCACGGGCACCATCAGCCTGGCCTTTGCCGACAACGCCAGCAACGGCATCGAGCCCGCCTTCTCGTGGGTCTACACCCGCAAGAAGCGCATGGCCGACAACACCACCCGCGAGTACGAAGTCGCCGACCACGCCTGGCGCCTGTACCGCAGCATGGGCCACGACATGAGCCAGCTGCCGCCCGCCTTCGTCACCGCGCTGGAGATGTCGGCCGCCGATCACATGAAGATGCTGCAGGTCGTGCAGCCCTTCATCGACACCAGCATCAGCAAGACCGTCAACGTGCCGGCCGACTACCCCTACGACGACTTCAAGGATCTGTACCTCCAGGCCTGGAAGGCCGGGCTCAAGGGTCTGGCCACCTACCGTCCCAACACCGTCCTGGGCGCCGTGCTGCAAACCACGCCTGCGCCGGCGGCGTCCGCACCCGCAGCGGCTAGCGTTCAAGCGACGGGCGACATCGATCCGCTGACCCGCCGCATCGAGGGCCGTCCCTCGGGCGATCTGCAGGCCGTCACCAGCAAGATCAGCTACATGACCCCCGAAGGGCAGAAGACCGTCTACCTCTCCGTCTCCTTCGCCGAGGTGGAAGGCCGTGTGAACGGCGAGGCCGTGCGCATCGAGCGGCCCATCGAGTTCTTCATGCCCGCGGGCCAGCGCGACGAAGGCCAGCAATGGATCGCCTCCAACATGCGCTTGCTGTCGCTGGTGGCGCGCTCGGGCGGCTCGATCGCCAAGAGCCTGCTGAACATGCGCGAAGTCGTGTGGGACAAAGGCCCGGTGCGTTGCGGCGAAGTCATCAAGTCAGACGGCAGCCGCGCGCCGCGCTTCCACCAGTCCGAGGTGGCGGCCATCGCCTACGCCCTGCAGGAACTGCTGCGCCGGCGCGGCTATCTCGATGCTTCGGGCCGCGAACAATCGCTGCTCTCGCTGGCGCAGCGCGCCCACGTCCCCGAAGCCCTGCGCATCGACCTCGAATCAAACGATGCCTCGCCCGACCTGCTGCCCGGCGGCCGCATCTGCCCCGAATGCGGCGGCCCCTTCCTGCGCCGCGTCGATGGCTGCGACCGCTGCGAGAACTGCGGGTATATCGGGAGCTGCGGGTGAGGCGCGGCTTTGACGAATCCGGCGCTCAGGCTGTTGATGCGGCCTCCAGCGGGAGCGCGCCGCTGCTTTTCACGGTGCGGATGGCGAAGCTGCTGTTGATGTCTTGAACGGCGGCCAGGGCCTGGAGGCTGCGCACGAAGCGTTCGTAGCCCGATAGATCGGGCACGACGACTTCGAGCAGGTAGTCGAAGGCGCCCGAGACGACGTGGCACGCCACGATGACGGGCAGGGCTTCGATCTCGCGCTCGAAGGCGCGGACGGCGTCTTCGCGGTGGTGTTGCAGCCGCACGCTGACGAACACGGTGGTGCCCAGCCCCAGGCGTTTGCGGTCGAGTTCGGCTCGGTAGCCGCGAATGAAGCCTTCCTGTTCGAGGCGCTTGACGCGGCGTGCGCAGGGCGAGGGCGACAGCGCCACGCGCTCGGCCAGTTCGGCGATGGTGAGGTTCCCGTCGGCCTGCAAGAGGCGCAGCAGGGCGAGGTCGGTTGAATCGAGCATGATGTCTGGGACGGCGCCGTCCAGGTCGTTCGCGCATCGCAAGAACCTGCACGGCGCCGCTTCGGGGTTTGATTTCACGGATTTTGCTATCAAAAGAGTGAAAGCAACCCGGAAGGCTTTCCATGGCGATGAAAATCGCCATCTTTTGCTGCATTCGGGGCCGGACAATGGTGTCCCAACGATTGCTTCATCCGCCCCATGTCCGCCTACTCTTCCGCACCGCACCGGCCTTCGCTGGATCCCGCCCAGGCTTCCACGTCCCTGGGCGTTGTCGCACTGGCCATCACCGTCTGCATCTGGGCAGGCTTTTTCGTGTCCCTGCGCGCGGGGGCACAGACGCACCTGCCCGTGGCGGAGCTTGCGCTCTTGCGTTTCGGCCCTTCTGGGCTGCTGTTCGCGCCTTTGTTGTGGCAACGGCGCCGCCGCATCTGGGCCGTCGGCGCCCCCAGCCTGATGGCCATGATCGTGGGTGCTGGGCTGCCGTACTTCCTGATCGTGGGGGAAGGATTGCGCTTCGCCCCGGTGAGCGACGGCAGCACTCTGGTTCCGGGCACCATTCCGCTGGCGGTGGCGCTGCTGCTGCACCTTCGCGGCCAGCCGACGGCCTTGCCGCAGTGGAGGGCGCTGGGCGTCATCGGCGTGGGCGTGCTGATGATGCTGGCCTTCTCGTTCTGGCATGGTTCGCCGGGGTTGTGGCGCGGCGAGCTGATTTTTCTGCTTTGCAGCCTGCTATGGGCCAACTACACCGTGGCGCTGCGCCACAGTGGGCTGACGCCGCTGGAGGCGGCGGCCCTTTTGTCCACCGGTTCCCTGGTGGGTCTGCTCGCGTGGTGGCCGTTCTCGCCCGAGCTGCAAGGTCTGCAGGCGTTGCGTGCGCTGCCAGCGCATGCGCTCTGGATGCACGGCCTGATTCAGGGCGTCGGCGTCGGGCTGATCTCGACCTTCAGCTATGGGGTGGCCATCACCCGTCTGGGGGCGCAGCGTGCCGCGGTGGGCGGCGCGCTAACCCCCGTTGTGGCGACCGCGCTGGCGTGGCTGTTTCTCGGCGAGTGGCCTCAGCCCGTGGCTTTGGCCGGCATGGCCCTGATCGTCTTTGGCGTGGTGCGGCTTAACCGTCGGTCGGGACGCTGAGGGCTGCGAGGCCCTCAGGCGCCGCCCGGGGCAAGGTTTGCACCGGAGCGCGCCGTCTTGGATCCTCAGACCGTGCGCGGCGGAATCTCGATCTTCACTTCCAGCACTTCGAGCGTGTCCTGGCGTTCGAGTTTGACCTGGATGTCGTTGCTGTCGATCTTGACGTACTTCGAGATCACATCCACCAGCTCGCGCTGCAGCGCGGGCAGCCAGTCGGCCGGGGCGCCGGCGCCTCCGCGTTCGTGGGCGAGGATGATCTGCAGCCGCTCCTTGGCGACCGTGGCGGTCTTCTTCTTTTCGCCCAGCAGAAATGAGAGGAATGACATGGTGCGTGCCTCCCTCAACCGCCGAACAGGCGCTTGAACAGGCCCGGCTTCTGGTAGTCGGTGAAGCGCATCGGCTTGTCTTCGCCGAGGAAGCGGGCCACCACGTCCTGATAGGCCTCGGCCACGTCGCTGCCGGTGAGGTGAATGGCCGGCGTGCCCTGGTTGGAGGCCTGCAGCACCGATTCGCTCTCGGGAATCACGCCGATGAGCTGGATGCGCAGAATGTCCTGGATGTCGGTGAGCGACAGCATCTCGCCGTCGCTGACGCGCTTGGGGTTGTAGCGGGTGATGAGCAGATGCTCGCGGATCGGCTCGCCGCCTTCGATGGCGCGCTTCGTCTTGCTCGACAGCATGCCCAGGATGCGGTCGGAGTCGCGCACCGACGAGACTTCGGGGTTGGTGACGATCAGGGCTTCATCGGCGAAGTGCATGGCCATCAGCGCGCCGCTCTCGATGCCGGCCGGCGAGTCGCAGACGATGTAGGTGAAGCCCATTTCGTCGAGCTCCTTGAGCACGTTTTCCACGCCCTCCTTGGTAAGCGCGTCCTTGTCGCGGGTCTGCGAGGCCGGCAGGATGAACAGGTTGTCGCACTGCTTGTCCTTGATCAGCGCCTGGGTGAGCTTGGCCTCGCCCTGAATGACGTTGATGAGGTCGTACACCACGCGGCGCTCGCAGCCCATGATGAGGTCGAGGTTGCGCAGGCCGACGTCGAAGTCGATGACCGCGGTCTTGTGGCCGCGCAGCGCCAGGCCGGAGGCGAAGCTGGCGCTGGTGGTGGTCTTGCCCACGCCACCTTTGCCGGAAGTCACCACAATGATTTTCGCCATGAGTTCAGTCCTTAAAGAATCATTTGAGAGCCAGGGGTTCGATCACCAGTTGTTCGCCCTGCAGCCGCACGGTGGCCGGCTGGCCGCGCACACCGGCAGGCAGGTCCTGTTCGGCGGTGCGGTAGATGCCGGCAATGGCGATCAGTTCCGGCTCGAAGCTGGTGCAGTAGATCCGCGCCGCGGTATTGCCGCGCGCCCCGGCCAGGGCCCGGCCGCGAAGGGCGCCGTAGATATGCACATGGCCCTCGGCCATGACCTCGGCGCCGTGGCTGACCACGCCTTGCACGATGAGGTCGCCGGGGGAATACACCCGCTGGCCCGAGCGCAGCGGCCGGTCGATGAGCACCGTGGGCAGCAGCGCGGGGCTGTGTTCCTTCGCCGTCGCGACGGTTGGTGTGGAGGGCGCGGGCTTGTCCGCGACGTCGGGGCTGGGTGCGGTGTGCGCCGCATCGGCGGTCGCGGCGGCCGGTTCCGTGGTTTCCGCGGGCTTGCGGCTGTCTCGGCCGACATCGCGGCTGTCGAGCAGGGGCAGGTCGCTGGCGGCAGCCCAGGCCTGCTGCGCGGCCAGCGCGACCACGCCGAAGGGCCGCATCTTGAAGCGTCGAAGCAGGGCGGCGAGTTCGTCCAGCGGCAGGGCGGCGTTGTCGGCCAGTCGGCGCAGGTCGATGGCCACGGCCTCGCCCGCGAAAAACTCGGGCGCGGCATCGAAGCGCTGCTGCAGCGCCTCGGTCAGCGCGGCGAAGTCGGGCGTTTTCACCACCAGATGCACAGCGTCGATGGCGCCGCTGCGGAGTTCAAACAAGGTGGTCTTGGAACGGGACATGGACAAACACGAGGCAGCGGCAGGTACGGAAAGAAAAGGAATCCGCCAATCGTAGTGGATCGGTGCGCCGCGCCGCCTGGGCGACCTCAGGCGTCCTGCAGCGCGCCATTCACCAGCCGAAGCTGGCGCTGGCAGCGCCCGGCCACCGAGGCGTCGTGGGTGACGATGATGACGGCGTCGCCCTGCGCGCGCGCCACGTCGAGCAGCATGTCCAGCGCCACCCCCGAGGCTTCGCTGTCGAGATTGCCCGTGGGCTCATCGGCGAGCACGAGCTGCGGCTGCGTGACCAGCGCGCGGGCAATGGCCACGCGCTGACGCTCGCCACCCGAAAGCTCGCCCGGCCGGTGCTGCAGACGGGCGCCCAGACCCATGCGTTGCAGCATCTGCGCCGCGACGGCGTGCGCCTGCCCGGCCGGGGTGCGGCGGATGCGCAGCGGCATGGCGACGTTGTCGAGCGCGCTGAATTCCATCAGCAGGTGATGGAACTGGTAGACGAAGCCGACATGCGCATTGCGCCACTCGCCCTGCGCCTTGGGGTTCATCTGCGCCCAGTCGCGCCCGCAGACCTGCACGCGGCCGCCGTCGGCCCGGTCGAGGCCGCCCAGCAGATGCATGAGCGTGCTTTTGCCCGAGCCCGAGGCCCCGATGATGGCCAGGGTCTGGCCGCCGTCGAGGCGCAGATTCACGTCCTTGAGCACGTCGACGGGCTGCGGCCCCTCGGTGTAGCGCTTGCGGACCTGTTCGGCCAGCAGGATGGGTTGGGTCATGGTGTGAGCGATCGGGGTCAGAGGTTGTGCTGCGGGGCGTACTCGGGCACCAGGGCGTGCAGGGCCGCCTTGATCTGCGCGGGCGACTCGGCGCCGCTGGCGGCAATCCAGGCCTGCAGCTTGAGCAGGTCAATCGCCTCCATCTCGGCTTGGCGGGCGACGCGAAGTTTGGGATGGGGCGTGGGCAGGGTGGTTTCGTCGTCGGCCAGCAGTTCTTCAAACAGCTTCTCGCCCGGGCGCAGGCCGGTGAAATGGATGGGAATCTCCTCTTCGGTCTTGCTGGAGAGACGGATCATCAGGCGCGCCAGATCGACGATCTTCACCGGCTCGCCCATGTCGAGCACGAAGATGTTGCCGCTTTCTCCCATCAGCCCCGCCTGCAGCACGAGCTGCGCGGCTTCGGGAATGGTCATGAAGTAGCGCACGATCTCGGGGTGGGTCACGGTGACCGGCCCGCCCGCGGCGATCTGCGCCGCGAAGCGCGGCACCACGCTGCCGCTGGAGCCCAGCACATTGCCGAAGCGCACCGCGCAGCAATGCGTGTCGGGATGCTGCGCGGCGTGCGCCTGCAGCGCCAGCTCGGCCAGCCGCTTGCTCGCGCCCATCACATTGGTCGGGTTCACCGCCTTGTCGGTGGAGATGAGCACGAAGCGTTGCGCACCGCCGGCGGTGGCCGCGCGTGCTGCGTTGAGCGTGCCCAGCACATTGGTGCGCAGCGCCTCGATGGCGTTGTCGTCTTCCATCAGGGGCACGTGCTTGTAGGCCGCGGCGTGCAACACCACGGCGGGGCGATGCAGCTTGAACAGATCGTGCAGCCGCTCGGGCTCGCGCACGTTGGCGGTGTAGTAGCGCACGGCCAGTTCGGGAAAGCGCGCCTTGAACTCCTGCTCCAGCGCGTAGATGGCGATTTCCGACGCGTCGATGCACACCAGTTGCCGCACGCCGAAGCGCGCGATCTGGCGGCACAGCTCCGAGCCGATGCTGCCTCCCGCGCCCGTGACCAGCGCTACCTGCCCGGCGAGCAGGCTGGAGAGGCCGCGCACGTCGAGCTGCACGGCGGCGCGCCCCAGCAGGTCGGCCAGCTCGACCTGGCGCGGCGCCTGGCCGCCGCCCCCGCTGCCGCCGCTTTGCAGCCAGTCGTCGGCGCGCGGCAGCGTCAGCAGGGCCAGGCGCGCATCGCTGGCCTGCAGCAGCAGCTCGCGGCGCGTAGGGCTGCCGGGCTCGCTGGCGATCAGCGCATGGCTGGCGCCCTGCGACTGCGCCACCCGGGCCAGATCGTCCACACTGCCGGCCACCCGCACGCCCTGCACGCTGCGGCCCACTTCGCCGCGGTTGGGGCTGATGAGCGCGGCCACCTGCCAGCCCTTGCTGGAACGCAGGCTCTGCAGTGCCCGCGCGGCTTCGTCGAGCGTGCCCAGCACCAGAAGCGGCTTGCCTTGCGCGGTGGAGCGGGTGAGGCGGCCTTCGGCCCAGATGCGCGCGGCCAGCCGCAGGCCGAGCAGGGCGACGCCCGCGAACAGCGGGTGCAGCAGCACGATGGAGCGCGGGAAATTGGGCAGGCGCAGCAACAGCAGCACGGCCGCCAGCGCCAGCGCCGCCACGATCATGGCCGAGGCCAGCCGCTTGAACTCGGGCACGCTGGTGTGCCGCCACGGCGTGCGATACGCCCCCAGCCCGGCCAGCGCCGCCACCCACACCGCGGCGGCCAGCGGCGTGCTGATCCACAGAATCTGCGCCAGGTTGGCCGGCGCGTCATTGCGCAGCAGGCTGAAGCGGAAGACGAAGGCGGCCAGCCAGGTGAGGGCGACGAGCAGGGCGTCGGCCGCCGCGGGGCGCCAGATGGCGCGGCTGGCGAATCTCATGCGGCGCTCCGCACGGCCAACCCCAGGCCGCGCGTCACCAGTTCGCAGACCCGTGCGCGCTGCGCGGCGCTCATGTTCGAGCCCGAGGGCAGGCAGACGCCGCCTTCGAACAGCGCGCGGCTCACATCGTGGGGAATGGGCCCCGAGGGTCGGCCAGCCGACCCGCCCCCCGAGGGAGTCAAGGAAACTTGGGGCGGCCCGTCGTTTCCTTGGGCGGCATGGGCAAAGTAGCGGCAGCCCGCGTACAAGGGCTGCAGATGCATGGGCTTCCACACCGGCCGGGCTTCGACGTTGTGGCGCTCGAGAAAGTCGAGCAGGGCATCGCGGCGCGCTTGCGCATCGTCGCCTTCCAGCACGAAGGCCGACAGCCAGCGGGTGGAACGATGGCCCTCGGGCTCGGCCATCCAGCGCAGACCGGGCACGGCGCCAAGGGCGTCGCGGTACTGCGCGAACACCTCGCGCCGACTCTGCACCCGGTGGTCGAGCACCCGCAACTGGCCGCGGCCGATGCCCGCCAGCACATTGCTCAGCCGATAGTTGTAGCCGTCTTCGATGTGCTCGTAATGCCGCGCCGGTTCGCGCGCCTGGGTGGAGAGCTTGCGGGCGTGTTCGATCAGCGCCGCGTCGTTGCCCACCAGCATGCCGCCGCCCGAGGTGGTGATGATCTTGTTGCCGTTGAACGAGAACACCGCGAGCTTGCCGAAGCTGCCGCTCGGCCGCCCGCGATAGGTCGCGCCCAGCGATTCGGCCGCGTCTTCGAGCATGGGCACCCCAAAACGTTCGAGCAGCGGGGCAATGGCGTCCATCTCGGCGCTCTGGCCGTAGAGGTTGACCACCACGGCGGCCTTGGGCGTGATGCCTTCTGCACGCAGCGCCTCCAGCGCGGCGGCCAAGGCCTGCGGCGACAGATTCCAGCTCTGTGGCTCAGAGTCGATGAACACCGGCGTGGCGCCGAGCTGCCTGATCGGATTGGCGCTGGCCACGAAGGTCAGGCTGGAGCACAGCACCACGTCGCCCGGCCCCACGCCCAGCAGGCGCAGGCCCAGATGCAGCGCCGCCGTGCCCGAACTCGTGGCCGCGGCATGCTGCACGCCCACGCGCGCCGCCAGCTCGCGCTCGAAGGCGTCCACATGGGGGCCGAGCGGTGCGATCCAGTTGCTGGTGAAAGCCTCCTGCACCAGCGCCACCTCGTCGTCACCCAGATGCGGCGACGACAGATAGACGCGCTGCGACAGTTCGCGCCGCGTGACGAGATCGACCGCGCGCCCGCCCGCGTCCACCACCGGCACATGGTCGATGCGCTGCACGTCCATCAGCGCCAGCACGTCGCGCTGGCTGGCCTGCAGGCTCACCGTGTGCGGCGCGTGGGCCGTGGGCAGGGCGGATAGCGGGGCTGTGGACGGCGTGCCCGCCAACGCGGCGCGGCGCAGGTCGCCGTCGGTCACGGTGCGCAGCAGACGGCCCTGGTCGTCGGTGACCAGCAGAATGCCCTGCGCCGTGGCATCGAGCCGCGCCAGCGCGTCGTGCAAGGTGGCGGTGGGGGGCAGGCAAAGTTGGGCGAGTGGTAGATGAGGCATGGCAGCGGGCAATCAGACGGCAATCAAACGGCAATCAAACAGGAACCACGCGCAGGCCGAGGGCGCGCGCC
>JAJTBQ010000058.1 GCA_021286835.1 Thiomonas sp. | reverse complement strand
CATGCCCCGCGGTGCCCGGCTGCTGCTGCAATCCGTGGGCGTCGGCGTGGGCCGAGGCGCCGCGCTGGCGAGCTATCTGCTGTTCACCCCCGACTACCTCAGCGCCCTGGTCGAACTCGGACAGCGCGATGCCCTGGCGCAGCGCGACGCCATCGCGGCCTTTTTCAAACCCCCTGGCACCGGCCCGCTTTGCGCATAATGCGGGCCTATGCTCAATGTCTTCACCCTCAAGAATGGCCGCCTGGTGCAGCAGGAGGTCGACGACCCGCAAACCCTGGCCGGGCTGCAGCCCGTCTGGGTGGATCTGGAGTCGGCCGCGCCGCGCGAGCTGGGCTGGATCGAGGCGCGCTTCGGCCTGACCATCCCCGCCGATGTGCTCGACCAGGACCTGGAAGAATCCGCCCGGTTCTACGAGGAGGAAGACGAGAACCAGCTTCACCTGCGCTCGGACTTTCTGATCAGCGATGAAGAGCGGCCGCGCAACGAACGTGTGGCCTTCATCATTCACGGCAGCGTGCTGTTCTCCATCCACACGCACGATCTCACCGTGTTCCGCCTGTTGCGGCTGCGGGCGCGGCGCATGCCCGGGCTGATCGAAAATGCCACCGACGTGCTGCTCGCGCTCTACCTCACCGACGCCGAGTATTCGGCCGACGTGCTCGAAGGCGTTTACGACGCGCTCGAAGCCATCAGCGCCGACATCATCCGCCCCGGCGCCAGCGACCAGGATGCATCGCGCGCGCTCACCGTGATTGCTCAGCAGGAAGACCTCAACGGCCGCATCCGCCGCAATGTCATGGACACACGCCGGGCCCTGAGCTTTCTGCTGCGCAGCCGCCACCTCAGTGCCGAGCAGTCGCAGGAAGCCCGCCAGATTCTGCGCGACCTCGATTCGCTCGACGGCCACACCGCCTTCCTGTTCGACAAGATCAACTTCCTGATGGACGCCACGGTCGGTTTCATCAACATCAACCAGAACAAGGTGATCAAGATTTTCTCGGTCGCCTCGGTGGCCATGCTGCCGCCCACGCTCATCGCCAGCATCTACGGCATGAACTTCAAGGCCATGCCCGAATTGGACTGGAGCCTGGGCTACCCCTTCGCCCTGGCGCTGATGGTGGTTTCGGTCATCGCGCCGTTCTGGTTCTTCCGCAAGAAGGGCTGGCTGGAGTAAGGGGCGCGGCGCTTCTGGGCTTGTGAATCATTCGAGCTTGGCCGAAAGGTTCGCAAGCTCTCAGGCCGCCGCGGCGCGCTTGAGGCGCCGCACCACGGCGCCGAGCACGGGCACCGTGGCGTAGAAGTCGCAGGCGTCCCAGTAGTCGCGATGGTCGACAACGAGGCCCTGCGCGTCGAGCCTGAAGCGCGTGGCCCCCTCGATCACCCGCAAAGGCGCGCCCTTTCGCAGCGCAAAGTGGAAGTCCCAGACCATCCAGCCCACGGCACCCTGCATCGTCACGTCCTTCACGACGAAGCGCGGCGCGTGCAGCTTGGCGTACATGTGTGCAAATTGCGCGGTGATGGCGGTCAGTCCCTGCACCCGGTTGAAGGGGTCTTGAAACGTGGCCTGCGGGGCGTAGATCTGCGCCAGCGTGTCGAGCCGGTCAGCATGGAGCTGTTCGAACAGGTGGGCGATGCGGTGCAGCGGCGAGAGCGTGGCGTCGGTATCCATGGCGCCCATCTTAGGCAGTGGCGAGACGCCGTGCCGCGTTCAGAGGCGCGGCAGCAGCACCGCCGCCCAGATGAGCACGCATAACACCAAAGTGAGCAGGACGGCGGCGCTGCCCAGGTCTTTGGCGGTCTTGCTCAGCGGATTGCGCTCCAGCGAGACGCGATCGACCGTGTACTCGATGGCGGTGTTGAGCAGTTCGACGATGAGCACCAGCAGCACACTGCCCGCGAGCACCGCGCGCTCGGTCCAGGTGCGTCCGAGCCACAGCGCCAGCGGCAACATGATGACGGCCAGCGTGAGTTCCTGCCGGAAGGCCGATTCGGTCTGCCAGGCCGCGCGCAGGCCGCTGATGGAGTTGATGCCTGCGTGATAGACGCGAGAAAGCCCGGTACGGGTCTTGTAGGGATTGGGCGCCGCCTCCAATGGGGGCGCTGGCGCGCGCTCGCATTGCTGAGCGTCCCCAGGGTCGGCTTGCCGGCCCGGCGTTTCGTTGAAAGCCATCGGGTCAGAGCGCCGTCGGCGTCGACGCGCTGTCGCGCACGGCGCGGCGCAGATGGTCGAGAAACTGCCGCGACGCGGCCTCCCAGGTGAACTTGCGCGCATGCGCCTGCGCCACGCTGCGCGGAATCTGCAGGGCGCGCAGGCAGGCGGCCTTGAGATCGGTGTCGAGCGCGCCGGCCGGGCTGTCGCCGATCACGTCGAGCGGGCCGGTGACGGGATACGCCGCCACCGGGCAGCCGCAGGCCAGAGCCTCGATCAGCACCAGGCCGAAGGTATCGGTCCTGCTCGGAAACACGAAGACATCGGCGCCCGAATACACCTTGGCCAGTTCGTCCTGGGTCAGCACGCCGAGAAAGCGCACATCGGGGTATTGCTTGCGGATGCGTTCAAGCTCCGGCCCCTCGCCGACCACCCATTTGGTACCCGGCAGGTCGAGCCGCAGAAAGGCGTCGATGTTTTTTTCCACCGCCACTCGGCCGACGTACAGAAAGATCGGCGGCTTGCCGTCGAGCCGCTCGCCTTGGCGCGGGTAGAACAGGGTGGCATCCACGCCGCGCGACCAAAGCCGTACGTTGCGAAAGCCCCGGTCCTGCAGGTCGCGCTGCACGACCTGGGTCGGGACGAGCACGGCACGGCCGGCGTTGTGAAAGCGCCGCAGATAGGCATAGGTCCACCCCAGCGGGATGCGGAAGCGGGCCTGGACGTATTCGGGGAAACGGGTGTGGTACGCCGTGGTCAGGGGAATGTCCAGGCGCCGCGCAACGCGGCGGGCGGCCTGCCCCAGCGGCCCTTCGGTGGCCACGTGCACCACGTCGGGCATGAAGCTGGTGACCCGCTGCATGATCTGCGCGCGGGGCCGCAGGCTGAGCCGGATTTCGGGATAGGTCGGGCAGGGGATGGTGCGGAAGGCGTTGGGCTCCACGACCTCGACCTCCTGGCCCATGTCGCGCAACTGACCGATGGTGGTCTTGAGGGTGCGGACCACGCCGTTGACCTGAGGCGACCACGCATCGGTGACGATGAGAATGCGCAGAGGCGGCGTGCCCGCGGCGGCGGGCCAGGGCTTCTCGGCCGCGGCGGCCACCTGGGGGGCGACGGTGGAGGCGATCATGCCCGCACCGCCTGTGGCACGGGGGAGCGCGCTGCGGTCTGCGGCGCCAGTTCCGCCAGCACATGCAGCCCGGCGTTCCAATGCAGCAGCTTGAGTCGCCCATCGGCGTCTTCGGCCAGCGCGGTGAGGCTTTCCACCCAATCGCCGCAGTTGGCGTAGATCAGCCGGTCTTCGCTGCGTAACTCGGCGCGGTGGATATGGCCGCACACCACGCCATCGCACTGCTGACGGCGCGCCTCGTCGCTGAGCAGCGTCTCGAAGCTGGAGATGGTGTTCACCGCCGCCTTGACCTTGTGCTTCAGATACTGCGACAGCGACCAGTACGGCAGGCCGAGCTTGAGCCGGGCGTGGTTGAACCAGCGATTGAGCTTGAGCGTGAGCATGTAGGCGGCGTCACCCAGATGGGCAAGCCACTTGGCATAGAGCACCACGCTGTCGAACAGGTCGCCGTGCACGATGAGCAGCGTGCGGCCGTCAGCGGTGACGTGGCGCACCTGGTTGATCACTTCGATGCCGCCGAAATGCAGCCCGTCGTAGGGCCGCGCGAACTCGTCGTGGTTGCCCGGCACGAACACCACCCGCGTGCCCTTGCGCGCCTTGCGCAGCAGCTTTTGCACCACGTCGTTGTGCGACTGCGGCCAGTAGATGCCCTTTTTCTTGAGCTGCCAGCCGTCGATGATGTCGCCCACCAGATAGATGGTGTCGGCGCTGCAATGCCGCAGGAATTCGAGCAGTTGCGGCGCCTTGCAGTCGCGCGTGCCCAGATGGATGTCCGACAGCCACAGCGTGCGCCATTTCACGGCCGGCTCGGCATCGCCCCCGCCGTTGGAAGGCTCGGCCGGCGCGGCCGTGCGCACCCCTGCGGCCGGCGCGCGCTCTTGTGAGAACACGGCACCGCTTCGCATCATTCGGGACAGAGTTGGGATCGCCATGCCGCGCATTGCATCGGCTCAATATGTCAGGCGCGTGAATGTCACGAAAGAACCTGCGCCGCCTCGCCGAAGCGGGCGCTTGTCGGGCGCCTGGCGACAGGGTCAAATGGGGCTTCGATTCCCCACGACATCCGCCGCCATGAGCCAGGAACGCGAACTCAAATTCCGACTCGACCCCGCCCTGCACGACGCCGTGCGCCAGCATCCGGTCCTGCTCACCCTGGCCGAGCATGCCGAGGTCCTGTCCATGCAGACCTGGTATTTCGACACGCCGGCACAGACGCTGCGTCAAGCAGGCCTGGCGCTGCGGATCAGGCATCTGGCCGACGGCCAGCGCATCCTCACCCTCAAGAGCAGCCCGGCGCAGGGCCTGCAACTCGCGCGAGGCGAATGGGAGTTTCCGATCGACGCCGATGTGCCCGAAGTCAGCGCGCTGCAACGCCTCGATCACACGCCCCTGGCCACACTGGACGCACCGCAGGTTCTCGCCAGCCAGTTGCGCGCCGTACTGGGCACGCGCGTCCAACGCACGGTCTGGCAGCTGACGTGGCAGGGCACCCGGCTCGAAGTCTGCCTCGACGAGGGGCGCGCCCTGGGCGGCACCCAGGCGGGCGCCCCCAGCCTGCCGATCAGCGAGCTGGAGATCGAGCTGGTCGAAGGTCACTGGCCCCACGCCTTCGATCTCGCCTGGACGCTGGCGCAAGACCTTCCGCTGCTGATCTCGCCGGTCAGCAAGCTGCAGCTAGCCGCCTGCGCCGCAGGAGTCGCCACGCTTGAGCTGCCAGCGCTTGTACGCGAATTCGCGCCGCACCCGCAGGGCGGCCAGGCGGTGGCCGACGCGCTGCAGCAGGCCACCGCCTTCATCGCCATAGGCGCCGATCTGCTGCACCAGAACGCGAGCGCCGAGACCGTGCATCAAATGCGTCTGCAGCTACGCCGCCTGCGGGTCCTCCTGCGCCTGCTGCAGACCATGGGGCCCAAGTCGCAGCGCTCGGCCTGCCGCTGGCTGCGCGATGAGTGGCGCTGGGCCGGCCAGCTTCTGGGCGCGGTGCGCGACGTGGACGTCTGCCTCGAACAGGCCCTCTCCAACCGCGAAGGCGAGAACCCGGGCGTCTCTGCGGCTTGCGAGGGTCTGGCCCATCAGCGACAGGCGCGTCTGGCGGCCCTGCTGGCGTACTTGCGCAGCGCGCGGTGGGGCCGTGTGCTGCTGGCCCAGGCGCGGTGGGCGGAGTGCTGGAGCAGCGGCCGGGTCGTCAGCAACCGTCTTTCGACGGATCAGTTGGCCCGGCGTCTGCTGCACTTTCACCGCGAGGATCTGTCCTTGCATCCCCAGCGTTGGGCCGAGCTCCTGGCCATCTGGGAGCGCCTCGCCGCCACGCCAGCGGAGGCGCCCTGGGCTACCCTGCACACCCTGCGCCTGCGTGCCAAACAGTTGCGCTACACGCTGGAATGGCTGGGGCCCTGGGTCTCCACCGTGCTGGGAGACGAGGGCAAGGCCTGGCTCAAGCTCGCCGGTGTGCTGCAGACCGATCTCGGCGCCGCGCTCGATACGCTGCGGCTGGCGCGCTGGCTCGACGCCACCCCATCGGCCGAGCCCTCGCAGCGCCACAGCGTGGACATGGCCTTCGACCTGGCCCGCATCGGCCTGGAGCGCGCCCTGAGCGCCGCCCGTCAATAGCCAACGGCGCGACTGCGCGCATCACGGCCGGAGGCGTCGGCTGTGCAGCCCTGCGGCACGCGGGCTTCGTGGCGACCCCAGCCCCGGAGCCGGCCTGAACCATGCCTTCCGCACTGCTCCATGCTCCTTCCAAAGGCAGTCATGGCGCGCCTCTTTCTATCCTCAATTGACAATCATTATTATTTGCAAATAGACTGTTCTCTCGTTATCGACGCGACCCATTGCGTCCCGACTTTTCGAGATTACGGCCCTTCCATGTGGATTCCCCTGCTCATCATGCTGCGCGAAGGCATCGAGGCCGCGCTGGTTGTCGGCATCATCGCCGGCTACCTCAGGCGCACGGGCCGAAGTGCCTGGATGGGCGCCGTCTGGGTCGGCGTGATGCTGGCGGCGGCGCTGTCGCTGTTCGTCGGCGCCGCGCTGCAATTCGCCGGGGCCGAGTTTCCACAGCGCCAGCAGGAATTGCTCGAAGGCGTCATCGGTCTGCTGGCCGTCGGCATCCTGACGTCCATGGTGTTCTGGATGCGGCGGGTGGCGCGCTCGGTGAAGCAGGAGTTGCATGCGTCCATCGATGCGGCGCTGTCGGGCACCCACAAGAACCAGGCCTATGCCCTCATCGGCATGGTCTTTCTGGCCGTGGCGCGCGAGGGGCTGGAGACGGTGTTCTTCCTGCTGGCCGTGTTCCAGCAAAGCCCAAGTCCGCTCGCGCCGCTGGGCGCACTGATCGGTCTCATCATGGCCATCGCCGTGGGATGGGGGATTTACGCCGGCAGCATCCGCCTGAACCTCGGCCGCTTCTTCTCCATCACCAGCCTGTTGCTGCTGGTGATCGCCGCGGGCATTCTGGCAGGCGCCGTGCGCTCGCTGCACGAGGCAGGTCTCTGGAACGGCCTGCAGGCCGTGGTGTTCGACTGGAGCGAGCGCCTACCCGATGACGGCCCGGTCGGCTCCGTCCTGGCAGGCTTCTTCGGCTACCAGGACACGCCGACCATCAGCACCCTGGGGGCCTGGGCGCTGTATCTCGTCGTCGCGCTGACCCTGTTCTTCCGCCCGCCCGGCAAGCTCGCCACCGCCTCCCTCAACCACGATCCGGCCAAAGCCCAACCCAACGCATGAACACCCCAACGCCCGCCCCCCATCGGTCCTGGATGCGCGCGGCGCTCGTCGCCTCGGCCCTGGTGCTGATCGCCGCCGGCGCCGCCTTCTATTACGCCTCGCAACTGGCGCACAACCGCGCGCCGAAGCAGGGCGAGGAGATCACCGTCACCATCCACGCGCGGCATTGCGAGCCCAACGCGCTGACCGTGCCGGCAGGCATGACCCAGTTCCGCATCGTCAATCAGTCCGATCGCGCGGTGGAGTGGGAGATTCTCGACGGCGTGATGGTGGTCGAGGAGCGCGAAAACATCGCGCCCGGCCTGAGCACGCGGTTGAGCACGCGGCTGGAGCCTGGCGACTACGCCATCACCTGCGGACTGCTGAGCAATCCGCGCGGCACGCTCAAGGTGACCCCCACCACCGAATCCACCGCCGCTGCCAAGGCCGCGCCGACCACCACGGCCTTCATCGGTCCTCTGGCCGAGCAGCGTTTCGACCTCACGATGCACAGCGACGATCTGCTGGAGGCCGCATCCGCCCTGCGGCTGGCCATCGAAACCGGCCAGCTCGACGCCGCGCGCGCCGCCTATCTCAAGGCGCGGATCGACTATCAGCGCATCGCCGCCACGGCGCAGCGCTACGGCGATCTCGACAACGCCATCAATGCCCGCGCCGACTATTTCGCCCAGCGCGAAAAAGACCCGGCGTTCGGTGGCTTCCACCGCATCGAATACGGCCTCTATGCCGAAAACAGCACGGCCGGACTGCTGCCCGTCGCCACCAAGCTGAACGCCGATCTGGCCGCCCTGCGCACCGCCATGCTGGCGCGGCCGCTGCCGCCGCAGCAACTCGCCCTCAACGCCGAACGGCTGATGCGCGCCCTGGCGCAAACCCGCAGCCAAGGGGAAGAAGAGCGCTACAGCCACGCCGATCTGGCGGGGTTCGCCGCCAATCTCGACAGCGTGGACAAGACCGTCGCGCTGTTGCAGCCGCTGCTGGCCAAGGCCGATCCCAAGCTGCTGGCCCAACTCCAAACCGAGGCTGCCGCTCTCAACGCCACGCTGACCGGCCTGCACGGCGCCGAGGGGTATCGACCCTACGACCAGGTCGATGCCCCCACGCGACAACGCATTGCGCAGCAGGCAGGCCAGCTTGCGCAATCGCTGGGCGCGGTCAATGGCGCGCTCGGTCTTTCCACCACCTGAACGGTTTCAAGGATTCATCATGGCTTCCCAAGACATTCCCCCGCCGAGTTGCCCGCAGCGCCGACGGCTGTTGCAAGGCTTCGGCGCCACCGCGGGCGCGGCGGTTGCCGGGCTGTGCCCCGGCCTGGCGCGTGCGGCCGACGCTTCCGCGGCGACCCACGCACCACAGAGCGATACCGTGCTGCAGCGCCAGCCCTTTCACGGCCTGCATCAGTCAGGCATCGTGACCCCGCGCCCCGCCGCGGGCATGGTGGCCTCGTTCGACGTCATCGCCACCCATCGCGCCGATCTGGAACGGCTGCTGCGCACGCTGACCGAGCGCACGCGCTTTCTGATGACCGGCGGCGCAGTCCAGGAGATCAACCCCAAGCTGCCGCCTCTCGATTCGGGCATCCTCGGCCCCGTCGTCACCCCGGACAACCTCACCATCACCCTGGCCGTGGGCGACAGTCTGTTCGACGACCGCTACGGCCTGGCCAAGCTCAAACCTCGCCGTCTGCAGCGCATGGCGGCGTTCCCGAACGACGCGCTGGAGAAGGACCGCTGCCATGGCGACCTCTCCCTGCAGTTCTGCGCCAACACGCCCGACACCAACATCCACGCCCTGCGCGACATCGTCAAGAACACCTCGGATCTGATGGTCTTGAACTGGAAGCAGGAAGGCACCGTCCCCGTCATTCCGGCGCAGCCCGGCCAGCCCGAGCCCAGCGCGCGCAATTTTCTCGGCTTTCTCGACGGCTCGGCCAATCCGGCGGCCAGCGACGAGCGTCTGATGAGCCATGTCGTCTGGGTTCGGCCGGGCGAAGGCGAACCGGCCTGGGCCACGCACGGCAGCTATCAGGTGGTGCGGCTGATCCGCAACTTCGTCGAACGCTGGGACCGCACGCCGCTGCAGGAGCAGGAAGCCATCTTCGGCCGGCGCAAGCACAACGGCGCGCCGCTGTCGGGCGGCGCCGACGAGTTCACCGTGCCTGACTACAGCGGCGACGCCGAGGGCAAGATCACGCCGCTCGACGCCCATATCCGCCTGGCCAATCCGCGCACCGAGGACTCGAAGAAGAACCTCATCCTGCGCCGCCCTTTCAACTATTCCAACGGCGTGATGAAGAACGGCCAGCTCGACATGGGCCTGCTCATGGTCATCTATCAGGCCGATCTCGAACAGGGCTTCATCACCGTGCAGCGCCGCCTCGACGGCGAACCGCTGGAGGAATACATCAAGCCCACGGGCGGCGGCTATTTCTTCGCTCTGCCCGGGGTGGTCGACGCGCAGGACTTCTACGGCCGCTCGCTGCTGCAGGCCAGCGCCTGATTTCCCTTCCCATCCACCTCTCTTCAGGAGCCACTCATGAAACGTTTCGCCATGGCCTTTCTGCTGGGCGCCAGCCTGCTCGGCAGCCCGCTTGCCGCACAGGCCGCCACCTCGGCCTCGCTGGACCTGGTCACCCCGATCACCGATTACAAGATCTACGTCACCAGGAACATCAACGAACTGGTCACCCAGACCCGCGCCTTCACCACGGCGGTCAAGAAGGGGGATGTGGCCACGGCGAAAAAGCTGTTCGGCCCGACCCGCGTGCATTACGAACGCATCGAGCCAATCGCCGAGCTGTTCAGCGATCTGGACGCCGCGATGGATTCGCGCGAGGACGACCATGAGAAAGGCGTGAACGCACCCGACTTCACCGGCTTTCACCGCATCGAATACGGGCTTTGGGCCAAGAACAGCACGGCAGGTCTCACCCCGTTTGCGGACAAGCTGATGACCGACGTGCTCGATCTGCAGAAGCGCATCAGCGGCATGACCTTCCCGCCCGACAAGGTGGTCGGCGGCTCCGCGGCGCTCATGGAAGAAGTGGCCGCCACCAAGATCAGCGGCGAGGAAGACCGCTACAGCCACACCGATCTGTACGACTTCCAGGCGAATGTGGACGGCTCGAAAAAGATCTTCGATCTGTTCCGCCCGCAACTGCCCAAGGGCAACGACGCCTACGTCGCCAAGGTCGAGAAAAACTTCGGCACGGTCAACACCATCCTCGACAAGTACAAGACCAAGGACGGCGGCTACGTGACCTACGACAAGGTCACGGAGAAAGATCGCAAGGTGCTGTCGGGCGCGGTCAACACCCTGGCCGAAGACCTCTCGATGCTGCGCGGCAAGCTCGGCCTGAGCTGAGGATCGTCACGGCGGCGCCGC